>JAYUXS010000392.1:0-7531 GCA_043752845.1 Lysobacterales bacterium
GATGCTGCTGCGCGATGTGCACAACCTGCGCGACACACTGAGCCGCTTCGCCCCCGAACTCGCCAACACGCATTACGGTGAGGAAATGTGGGCGATCTATGAGAAAGGCGAACTGCGGCCAGACACCGCGCTTACCGGCAAGTTCATCTTCGACAAACACCGCGCCGATGTGAAGGCGGTAATGATGTCGATCGAAGACGCGCGTCAGGAAGCCATCATCCGCCAGCAGGGGCGCGAGGAAGCGGCGCTGGATTGAACAATGCCCCGACGCACTTGCATTGCTGCGAGCGCGTCGAGGCATTGTGGTTCACGCGGCAGGGGTCATCCGGCCGCTTTGGCGGGATTTTTAGCGCGGACGCACGTCGACGATCACGGGGATGGTGCGGCCTGGACGTATCGTCGAGAACGCCCGGTATGACTGACCGGCGTAGTCGTAGGTGACGACGTAACCGCGGCGACCGTAGCTGCCGGTGGGTTCATTGACCGTACGGCAGCGAAGTTCGACGCCGCCATCACCGCTGTAATAGTCGTAGCCATCGTACTCGTCACGCTGATTGTGCTTGCTGCCGACTGCGCCGCCGATGACTGCGCCGGCAATCGTCGCCGCCTTGCGACCGTCACCACTGCCTACCTGGTTGCCCAAGGCGCCACCGATGATCGCGCCGATCACCGTGCCGGCCTTGCTGTTGTGGTCGCCACGGTACAGGCGGCCGGAATTGTCACGGTAGTAGCCTGATTCGTTGCGGCTGGTGCGCTCGTTCCAGCATTCCTGCGTCAAGCGCGTGCTGTACTGACCGCCCACGCGCTCAACGTTCATGACGCGCGCGTAGTCGGTGCGGATATTGTCTTGGCCCTGATGGCGATCGGAATATTGGCCTTGGGCGACCGCGCTACTGGTAGCTGCAGCGATCGACACGGCGAGGATAGTGAGGGCGATGCGATTCATGGTGGTGCCTCCAGTGAGTAACGGCACCATAGGTCCAAGTCTCAGCCCGGTCGGTGCGCTGCAGCACCGAGCCCACAGCACGAGGGCGCATGTCCGGCACACGATTAAATGCGCGTTGAGCGGCATCAGACTCGGTTCTGCCGGCCGAGTCCCTGCCCGCGCCCGCGCCGCTGCGCTTGAAGCTCGATTTCGTCGCCGCCGAGGATTTTCTGCGCGCGGTGGACCGAACATCACTCGATGCGGCGCAATGGCAGAAGGTGGTATCGGCGCCCGGCACGGCAGCGATGGTGCGCAACACCATCAGGTATGTGCCGGAATCGCCTCGTCGGTCTCGAGCAGAACATCACGCATGAATCAGTGCATGTGCTGCAACGACAACCCACGCTCGCGCATTGTCCGCAGCAAGTGTCAATCGATCGACGGGCGCCACTGGATCGATTCCTCACCACCGTCTATGAGGAAGCCGTGGCCAACTATCTTGCCGACCAGGCGCAGATCACCGGTGACGGCGAATACATCGGCATGTGGCGCGACCGTTATCACCGCAACGCAACGCCCGAACGCGTTCGCAAGAACGCCCGGCTGTTTGCGACGCTGCTCGACGGTTTGAAGCGCGGCGTGTTGTCTTGGGATACCGCTTACCAGTTCGGCTTCTACGGCAACAACGATGCGCGCATGTATTTCCATGGCCGCGAGGTGGCGCGTCGTCTGGATGCCGCGGGTAAACCCGTCTTGTCAGCGAAATTCAGCTGTCACCCGCAAGCGTTCTTCAAGCAGCATGCCGCCTTGAAGCAGAATTGAGGCCGCGCTCAGTGTCCGGCAGTGAATGCCGTGTCGAGCGGAAATTTGTCGCGCGCCGGCAAGGCAGAGAGGGCGACCGTGTTCGGCGATTTCGCCAACGAGCTGTCCATCGCTGCGGCCGCACCGCGTTGTGCGGCTTTGTGCGGGATACGCCAAAGTTGCGCCACGTCGTAGTAGGAAGGCCCACGCGTCCAGCGTGAATGACCGGCCTTCGCAGTCTCGGAGATCATCTGCAAGTTGCGGCCTGAACCCTGGAATAGCGGCACCCAAAGGCCAGCCTGCGCGTCGACGGACAGGCACACGAAATAATGCTGCGCGGAAACCGCGTCTTCCGCCGGGCCGGTGAACTGGGCGCCGTGCTTCAGTAGTTCATCCGGGTACATGTGCAGGGCAATGCCGGGTGTGAATACATGAGCCATGGGGTTTCCTCTCAGGAGCGCAGCACGAAGGGAATGTCCTTGCCGCCACGCTCGTAGTAATCCTCGCGCTCGGCGCGGCAATACGGGCCGCCCATCGCGAAGCGGCGGCAGGCGCTCGGACGTGAATCGTAGATCGAGCAGTACATGTGTTTCTGGTCGATGGCGACACACCAGCCGTCTTCCGAGCGCGCCATGACGGTATGGCCCCGCTCGGTTTCCGCAGTCAGATGCGCCGGTACGAACTTGATGTCTTCCGGCATCAGCACGACGGTCAGGCGGCAGCAGACTGCATCGCAATTACTGCAGGAGACACCCGGGTCGATGCTTTCGGCATACGGATCTTCGGGGACGAGCGGGTCTTGATGGGTCATGAGCACGCTCCGGGCGCGCCTTTTTAACACGCTTCGCCGACCCCTGTCGGCGGTCCCGGCGATCTCAACGCCGCGGCAGGCGCTTGCGCGCAGCCGTTGCGTAGCGATCGGCGGCCGCAGCGGCATGCGCAAAAAACAAGGATGGCTCGGTCAGTTCCAGTTCCAGCACGCAGGGCGAGCCATCGCCCTGACGCAGCAAATCAATGCGCGCATAAAGTGGCGCGCCACCTGAAATGGCCTTGACCACGGCATCCGCGAGCGCGATTTCGTCCGCACCGGCCGTACGCGCGCGGATGTCCTCGGGTGCAAAGAGTCCGCCGGTCGGGCCTTGGTCGAGTTTCAGCAGCGGCCCCTTGCGGATGGCATGACTGAATTCGCCGTCGAAGTAGATCAAGGCGGTTTCGCCAGCGCTATCGACCTGTTCCAGATACGGCTGCACCAGCACGCCACGCCCATCCTGCAGCAACACATCGACGTGCTTCGTGGCGATACCGATCTGTCGTCGCCGATAGCGCTGAGCATCCTTTGAGCCTGCACCGACGGCCGGCTTGACGACGAATTCATCCGATGCAAACAGATTGATGACCGCATGCAGTTCGGAAGCGACATGCTGCGCCGGTTCCAGAAAATAACTCGGTACGGTCGCAATACCGGCCGCCGCCAGGTCCGCGAGGTAATGCTTGTCGGTATTCCAGCGCACCAGCGGCAGCGGATTGAGCAGCGTTGTCAGCGCCGATACGCGCTCGCACCAAGCCAGAAATTCGTTCAGACGCGGCACGTAATCCCAAGTCGAACGCAACAGCACGAGATCGAACTTGGCCCAGTCGACGCTCGCGTCGTCCCAGCACACGACCGTCGCTTCATCGCCGAACGCCGCAATCAGCGGCGGCAAATCTTCATCAAGCGACTGCGCTTCGGTGGCAGTGACGAGGGCGATTCTGGGCATGACGGGTTCACTCTGCTGCGAAACCGCATGATAGACGACGATCGATGCGAATCAGGGCGGCCGCAAACGGTCTGCGGCCGATGTTGCGATTCAGAAAATAACGCCGGTACTTCCCACGTCTTTCTGCGACGTCGTATGATTGTAAACAATAAATTTATCCACTAGATCAGTGTGTTGGCTGATCGAGTTCGAAACTTGGCGATAAACGCCGATGCGCGGTGACGTCATTCCTTCTCCCACCGAGAGAAGGTGTCCGCTGGGCGGATGAGGACGCTCGTGCCCGCGTGAATCCACAAGCCCGCCATCCGGGGCTGCGCGCCACCTTCTTCCGGTGGGAGAAGGGAAGCCGGAAGTCGCTGCGGAACGAAAACAGCGGGCTTCCGGCGGTTGCCGCATCCGTGACAAACCGCGATGATCGACGCGACTGTTTTGAGCATTGCATGAGCGGCGATCGCCCCACGAATCCTGAACTGCCGACGCAGATCCAGAATACCCCTGTGGGCGGCGGCACACCGTTGCCGGACGGCACACTCGTGGTCGCGCACGCGGCGAACGTGAAGTCGGCGTCGTCGCAGAAGATGTCGATGACAGATGCGCCGACCGAATCGCATCTGTCGCTGATCGGCAAGACCATCGGGCCGTATCGCATCCAGGCCGAACTCGGGGCAGGTGGCATGGGCGCCGTGTATCTCGCCGACCAGTACGAGCCGATCCGCCGTCAGGTCGCGCTGAAGGTGATCAAGGCCGGCATGGACAGCGAGGATGTACTCGCGCGCTTCCAGTCCGAACGCGAACTGCTGGCGCGCATGAATCACCCGAACATCGCGCAGGTGCTCGATGTCGGCGCGACCCCGGAAGGTCGTTTGTACTTCGCGATGGAATACGTGCCGGGCGTACCGGTGAACGAATTCTGCGATCGCCGCGGCATGGACGTCGCGCATCGCCTGGAACTGTTCCTGCAGATCTGCGAAGGCGTTCAGCACGCGCATCAGAAGGGCGTGATCCATCGCGATCTGAAGCCGAGCAATCTGATGGTCGCCGACTACCAGGGCCAGCTGCTGGTCAAGGTGATCGATTTCGGCATCGCCAAGAGCATGGACGGCGGACGCGGTGATACCGGTTCGACGCGCATGGGCGTGCCCATCGGCACACCGGCGTACATGAGTCCGGAGCAGGCCGCGGGTGATCTTGCCGCGATCGACACGCGTACCGATGTTTATTCGCTCGGTGTCGTGCTGTACCGGTTGATCACGCATGATCTGCCGATCTCCAGCGACACCATTGCGCGCGCCATCGATACCGACCTCGCGCGCGTGCTGCGCGAAGCGCAAATCCGGCCACCGAGCAAGAAAGTGCTGGAGATTGCGAAGGACAACCGGGTCAACCAGTCCGAGTGGAAGCGCTCGATGGCTGGCGACGCGCATGTGCTGTCGCGCGCCCTGAGCGGTGATCTCGACTGGATCACGCTCAAGGCGCTGGAACGCGAACGCGACCTGCGCTATTCGTCGGTGTCCGAACTCGCCGCTGATATTCGCCGCCATATCCAGGGCGAAGCGGTGCTCGCCGGCCCGCCCAGCAAGCTGTATCGGGCGCAGAAATTTATCGCGCGCCATCGCCTCGCCGTTGCGGCCGCCGCTGGCATCGTGGTGTCGCTGATCCTCGGCATCATCGGTACGACCTGGATGGCAATCGAGGCGAGCCAGCAAAAGGCGCGCGCCGAAGCCGCGCTGATCGAAGCACAACAGCAACGCGATCGCGCTGCCGAGGAATCCGCGCGCGCTATCGCCACGCGCAGCTTCCTCGAAGAAATGATCGTGGCGCCGGATCCGTGGAAATTGCAGGGCGGCTCGCCGGAGACGCGCAATGTGCGGGTCGTGGACGCACTTGCGACAGCGGCGGCGAGTCTCGACAAGAGTCTCGCCGACAATCCGGCGTTGCGCGGCGACATCGCGACGCTGCTGGGACGTACGTTGCGCCGCCTGGGTCAACTGGATGCGTCGCGCAAGCAACTTGATGCGGCCGTGAAGGATATGACCGCGGCCTACCCCGAAAATTCGGCACCGCGCTATCGCACGGAACTGGAGCTTGCGTTGACAGCTGCAGAGCAGGGCGACCATGAACTTGCCCGCGGGATTTTTGACAGAATCATTCCTCAGCTTGATGGCATTGCGGGGCTGCCGCCGCCAGCAGTTGCAGACGCGCGCCGGAGCGCCGCCGCAACCTTGTCGATACTGGGTGAGGACAAGCTCAGCGAGTTGCTGGCGCGCGAGAATTTGCAGCGCGCCATTGCTGCAAGTGGTGAATTCAGCACTTCCGCAAGCGGTGCCAAGGCAGCGCTTGCAGAAGTGCTCGGTGAGCGCGGGGCGTGGGAGGAGGCCGACAAGTTGATAACAGATGCCTACAACACCGAACGCCAAAGGCTGGGACCTGCGCATCCCATTGTGCTGCAGTTGCTCTCCAATGCGGCAAACCTATCCTTCCGGAAGGGTGACTATGGGCTCGCGGAGAAGCGTTACCGCGAAGTAGCAACGACGGCCGAGCAAGTTCTGGGAACGGATCATCCGGAAACGATGCGTTACTGGGCGCACGTGGCGGGTGCCCTCAGTGATTCCGGCAAGCGTGAGGAAGCTATTGCACTATTACGCACGCTGGTGCCTCGCCGTGCCGCGTTGATCGGCGAAAACCACGCCGATGTGCTGACGATGCGGAGTAACCTGGCGCTAGCCTTGCGCGCTTTGGGCAGGACTGCAGAAGCAAGCGCCGAAATGGAAGATGTATTCCAGCGTCGGCGCAGCGCACTTGGTGAAACGCATCCGGAAACGCTGCGCGCGCTCAATGTGCTCGGCATTCTGGCCAAAGAGTCGGGCGATCTAGATCGTGCCGAAGTGTTGTTGCGTCAGGCCGCCGAGCTTTATGGCAAGGCGAACGGCCCCGAGCATCCCGAGACACTGATGATGCGCAACAATCATCTGGCGGTGTTGCGCGATCTTGGCCGGCTTGACGAAGCCATTGTCGGTTACTCGGCATTGCTGCCGATCGCCGAAAAAGCGTTCCCGCCAGAACACTGGCACCTCGCTGCGATCCGCGGTCACTTCGGCGAGACGCTCATGCGCGCAAAGCGATATGACGAAGCGCGCCCGCTGCTTGAAGCAAGCCTCAAGTCGATCGTCGCCCAATTCGCGGCCGACGACCCACGCGTGCAAATAGCAAACAAGCGCGTGGCCGAACTCGAAGCGAGCAAGGCGAATCGTTGATCAACTACAGGTCGGCAAGCCCGGGATTACCGTGCCTTCGAATCCATCACGATGCAGGCGATCGTCGAGGCAAGACGGCCCGCCCATGAACAGAATCGTGTCGCCGCTCGCCCGATAACTGCCGAATTGGTTTGCATCGAGTACAACCCGCCAGCGATTGTTGGTCGGAGGCACAAGGCTCGCGCGGGACGTGAAGTTGTACCAACCAAACGATGTGTCATCGCCGGGAATGGCAGGGCCGCGGAAGCGAAACCCCCAGCCATATTGCGCCGTAAAATCGCTGCCGTGGTAGGTAATGTCGACGACAGCGCGACTGCACTTCTGAATCTCGAAGCGCACCAATTCACGCGGGTAGCGATAATACGCAGGACCGGACTGAAAGTAGTCGCGACCGAATTGCGCGGAGTACGTGCGTTGCACATCGGTGGCTTGGGTGCATCCGGACGGCTCGGTGGCAGTCGACAGGTTGGTCACGACATCGCTGGTGAATTGGCCAGTGTTCGTTACCTGGGTCGATCCGCGAAAAATCACGCCAGTGGAGCCGACATCTTTTTGGGCAGCGTCCTGAGAGCCATCGCCGTTGCCATCGCCATTTTGGACGTTGTTTTCTTCGCTGTCCGGAATGCCGTCACCATCCGCATCCGGCACCTGCGTCAGCGACCAAACGCCGGTATTCGTTCCGGCATGCAGCAACGAGGCGTTGAATGGATCCAGTGTCAGCGCCAGTGCAGAGTCTGCCGGCAGCCCAATGCTGATTGAACGCCAAGTCGTTCCGCCATCGTCGCTGCGATAGA
>JAYUXS010000393.1:0-7516 GCA_043752845.1 Lysobacterales bacterium
GTTCGAGACGCGCATCGCCGAGCTGAAGCAACCGCTCGATCCCGGGCGTCTGGAACAGGAACTGGTGCTCGCATTCCACAAGCTCGATGTCGACGAGGAGATCGATCGCCTCGGCGCGCATATTGCCGAAGTGCGTTCGCGGCTCGATGCACCGGAGCCGATCGGGCGTCGGCTGGATTTCCTGATGCAGGAATTCAACCGGGAATCGAACACGCTCGGCTCAAAATCGGTCGACACGCGCACCACTCAGGCCTCGGTGGAACTGAAAGTGCTGATCGAGCAGCTGCGCGAGCAGGCACAAAACATAGAATAGGTGAGAGATACGCGATGTCGGGTTCATTGTTTGTCGTTGCCGCTCCGTCGGGTTCCGGAAAGTCCACGCTGGTGAATGCCCTGCTGGCGAAGGAGCCAGGTATTTTCCTGTCGATTTCCTACACCTCGCGCGGGCCGCGACCGGGCGAGGAAGACGGCAAGCACTATCATTTCGTGTCCCGCGAAACCTTCGAACAGATGGCCAATGACGGTGATTTTTTCGAGTACGCCATCGTCCACGGCGACTTGAAGGGCACGGCGCGGCAGTCGGTCGAGCCGCTGTTGTCGGCAGGCAAGGACGTGTTGCTGGAGATCGACTATCAGGGTGCCCAGCGTGTTCGTGCGCAGGTGCCCGCGGCAGTGAGCATCTTCATTTTGCCGCCCTCGCGCACCGAACTTGAGCGCCGCTTGCGCACGCGTGCAAAGGATTCGGAGGCGACGATCCTGCGTCGGCTTGCCGACTCGCGCAAGGAAATCGCGCACGCCTGGGAGTTCGACTACGTCATCGTGAACGAGGATTTCGGTACCGCGCTGGAGCATCTCGGCACCATCGTGCATGCCACGCGCTTGCACCGGCGCGTGCAGCAGCAACGTCTGAAGGGCCTGATCGACAGTCTGCTTGCCTAGTTGAAATTCAATTGATTCAGAGAGTTATGCGGACGGCGGGAAAACGTTGATTGCCGCCAAGGGGTCCCGCTGTTAGCCTGCGCGACCGTTTTACCCCCGACTTTTTGAAATTCAGGAGTGGCCCATGGCCCGCATCACCGTCGAAGACTGCCTGCAAGTGGTCGACAACCGTTTCGAACTCGTGCTGATGGCGACCAAGCGCGCGCGCCAGTTGTCCAAGGGTGCGGAAGCGCTGATTCAGAACGACAACGACAAGCCGACCGTGCTGGCACTGCGCGAAATCGCGAATGGCCTGATCAACCCGGAGCTGCTGGCCAACATCGAACGCCAGGAACGCGAGCGTGCCGAACGCGAAGCGCTGGAATGGGCCGCGCAGGAAGTTGCCGAGGATGATCTGGGCAAGGGTGGCGACGATCCCTGATCGTTCGCTCACACATTTCCTGCAACACTCGGCCTCATTCCGTGAACTGAGGGGTTGATGCCAGTGACCAAGGCGCACGTCCGCGATTCCGCAGACGCCACCGCCCATCTCGCGGTCTACTGGCGCTCGCTCGCGGCAAAACTTGAATACCTTTCCGCCGATGCGCGCGCCAAGGTAGAACGCGCTTTCGTCGTCGGCGCACGGGCGCATGGCGCCCAGACCCGGAAATCCGGCGAGCCCTACATCAGTCATCCGCTGGCCGTGGCTGGCATCCTCGCCGACATGCGTCTTGATGCCGATGGTCTCTGTGCCGCCATCTTGCATGACACGATCGAAGACACGCCGGTCGAACACGCCGACATCGCCGTCGAATTTGGTGCCGATGTCGCCGAACTGGTCGATGGCGTCACCAAGCTCGACAAGGTCAAATTCCGCTCGCGCCAGGAAGCGAATGCCGAGAGCTTTCGCAAGATGCTGCTGGCGATGGCACGCGATCTGCGCGTGATCCTGATCAAACTCGCCGACCGACTGCACAACATGCGCACGCTGGATGCGATGAACGACGAGTCGCGCCGTCGCATCGCGCTCGAAACCCTCGAAATCTATGCGCCGATCGCGCAGCGCCTGGGCATGAATGCGATCAAGGCCGAGTTGCAGAACTTCGGTTTCGCCGCGTATTACCCACTGCGTCACCGCGTACTCGAAGACCGCCTGCGACAGCTATATGGCAATCGTGCCGAGGGCGTGGCGCATATCCATCAGAAGATCGTCGCAAAGCTCCAGCAAGAAGAAATTCCCGCGCGGCTGGTATCGCGTGTGAAGTCTCCGTACAGCATCTATATGAAAATGAAGAGCGAGCACAAGACGCTCGAACAGGTGTTGGATGTCTATGGCGTGCGCGTGGTCGTGCGCGACACCATGCAGTGCTATATGGCGCTCGGCGCAGTGCACAGCTTGTTCAAGCCGGTCGATGGCCGCTTCCGCGATTTCATTGCGATGCCGAAAGCCAACGGCTATCAGAGTCTGCATACCGTGCTGTTCGGACCGAACGGCACGCCGATCGAGGTGCAGATTCGTACCGAAGACATGGATTTGCTGGCCGAGCGCGGCATCGCCGCGCATTGGGCATACAAGTCCGACAGCTCTTCCGGCAATAACGCACAGTCGCGCGCGCGCGAATGGGTGGCCGGGCTAATCGACGCACAGTCGCGCGCCGACTCGTCGCTGGAATTCGTTGAGCACGTCAAGGTCGACCTGTTTCCGGACGAGGTTTACCTGTTCACCCCCAAGGGCGCGATCCTGGCCCTGCCGCGGAATGCAACGGCGCTCGATTTCGCCTACGCCGTGCACACGCATGTCGGCGATCACGCGGTGGCGGCGCGCGTCGACAAGAAGCTGGTGCCGCTGCGTACGCGCCTGTCGAGTGGCCAGTCGGTCGAGATCATCACTGCCGCAAGCGCCCAACCGCAGATCGGCTGGTTGGAGTTCGTGGTCAGTTCCAAGGCGCGTACCGCGATCCGTCATGCCCTGAAACAGATGCAGCACGAGGACGCCGTCGAGATCGGGCATCGCCTGCTCGACCGCGCGCTGGAAACGCTCGGCACCGCGATCGAACAGATCCCGCCGGCCACGCTCGACGCCTACCTGCACGAGCACCGCCTGCGTCGACTGGAAGAGTTGCTCGCCGAGATCGCGCTTGGCAACCGCATGGCGCAGCCGGTGGCGCATGCACTGGCACGCGACCTGACCGCGCTCGACCCCGCCGGCAGCGCGCGCCGCGACGACACCATCCTGATTTCCGGTGCCGAACGCGGCGTCGTCTCCTTCGGCAACTGCTGCCACCCGCTGCCTGGGGATGACATCGTCGGCTATCTGTCGGCCGGCAAGGGCATCGTCGTGCATCAACTCGAATGTCCGAACGTCACCGAGTTCCGCAAGTCGCCAGACCGCTTCGTGCAGATCGCCTGGGACAATGAAGTCAGCGGCGACTTCAAGGTGGCGCTCAAGGTCGTCGTCGACAACAAACCCGGTGTGCTCGCGACCGTCGCCGCGGCGATCGCCGAGACGCAGTCGAACATCGATACCGTCGAATATCAGGAGCGCGACCTGCGCACCGCAGCCATGCTGTTCGTCATAGAAGTGAAGCACCGCAAACATCTCGCTGAAGTCTTGCGGCGCTTGCGGCGTGCGCCGGTGGTGCACGCGGTGAGTCGCTTCGTCGGCTGAGCGCCGTGATCGCCGCGCATTTGCGGCCTTGTCGCTAGGTGAGACAACCCGCGACAATGGGATTCGACTTTGGAGAACCAGCATGCGTGAAGTGATCAGCAGCAGCGGCGCGCCCGCCGCGATCGGCACCTATTCCCAGGCGATCAAGTGCGGCCAGACCGTCTACCTGTCCGGACAGATTCCGCTTGATCCGACCAATGGCCAGATGGTCGAAGGTGCGATCGAGGTGCATATCCGGCGCGTGTTCGACAATCTGCGCGCGCTCTGTGTCGCCGCCGGCGGCGATCTCGCGCACATTGTGAAACTCAACGTGTTTCTGACCGACCTCGGCCATTTCGGCGAGGTGAACCGGATCATGGCCGAATATTTCACGGCGCCATATCCGGCGCGGGCGGCGATCGGCGTCGCGGCGCTGCCGCGCGGTGCTGCGGTCGAGATGGACGCGATCGTCGTGGTGGACTGAACGACCGTGCAGTTGGCGCCGACGACGCCCTTGTCGAGCCTGCGTGGCGTCGGGCCGGCGATCGCCGAGGCCTTGTCGCGGTTGTCGCTGCATACGTTGGCCGACTTCTGGTTCCATCTGCCGCTGCGTTACGAAGACCGCACCCGCATCACGCTGATTAGCGATTTGCAGAGTGGCGAGACCGCGCAAGTCGAGGCCAAGGTCGACGCGGTTGAGCGTGGTTTCCGCTTCCGGCCGCTGCTGCGCGTGGTGGTGTCCGACGCTTCGCGCGCGATGTTGAGTCTGCGTTTCTTCCACTTCTCCAAGTCGCAGGCCGAAGGCTTCACCCCGGGCGCGCGCTTTCGCATTTATGGCGAAGTGCGCGATACGCCGACCGGGCCTGAGATCGTGCATCCGCGTTACCAACGCGTGCAGCCGGATACGCCGCTTGAGACCGCGCTGACGCCGGTGTATCCGGCCACTGAGGGACTCGGCCAAACAACACTGACGCGTCTTGCCAAGCTCGCGCTCAATGCGCTACCGGACGACACCGAGATCGATGTGTTGCCGGACGCGATGCGCAAATCTGCGCAGTTGCCGAGTCTCGGCGCAGCGCTGCGGCTCGTGCATGCGCCGCCGAACGATGCCGATGTCGCGGCCTTGCTGGCACGCACGCATCCGGCGCAGCGTCGGCTCGCCTTCGATGAATTGCTGGCGCACCAGATCGGCATGCGCCGACTGCGGCGCAGCCTGCGTGCCATTCCGGCGCCGGTGATCAAGCCTGACAAAACGCGGCGAAAATTGTTTCTCGCTGCATTGCCATTCTCGCTGACCAAGGCGCAGACGCGCGTGCTCGCCGAGATCGACCGCGATATCCAGACCGCCAAACCGATGTTGCGCCTGGTGCAAGGCGATGTCGGATCGGGCAAGACTGTGGTCGCCGCTCTGGCGGCATTGGCGGCGGCCAGCGCGGGTTTGCAGTCGGCGGTGATGGCGCCGACCGAGTTGCTGGCCGAGCAGCACCTGCGCAATTTCACGCATTGGTTGCAGCCGTTTGGTCTGCGCGTCGTCTGGCTGGCTGGCAAGGTCACCGGCAAGGCGCGTACCCAGGCACTCGCTGCAATTGCTGACGGCGCCGACATCGTGGTCGGTACGCACGCCTTGATGCAGGAGGGTGTGACCTTTGCGAATCTTGGTCTTGCCATCATCGACGAGCAGCATCGCTTCGGCGTGCATCAGCGCCTGGCGTTGCGCAACAAAGGCCGCGACGGCCTGCGCACGCCGCATCAACTGGTGATGACCGCAACGCCCATTCCACGCACCCTGGCCATGGCTGCGTATGCCGATCTCGATGTCTCGGTGATCGATGAACTGCCGCCCGGACGCACCCCCGTGCAAACTGTTGTTGTGGCCGATAAGCGCCGCGACGAAGTGGTCGAACGCATCCGTCGCGCTTGTGGCGAAGGTCGTCAGGCGTACTGGGTGTGCCCGTTGATCGAGGAATCAGAGCAGTTGACAGCACAGGACGCGCAAGCGAACCACATCGCCCTGACCCAGTCATTGCCCGAACTCGCGATCGGGCTGCTGCACGGACGCATGAAGCCGCGCGACAAGCAGGCGGTGATGGACGCGTTCAAGGCCGGAGAACTGCGCCTGCTGGTGGCGACCACGGTCATCGAGGTCGGCGTCGACGTGCCCAATGCCAGCCTGATGGTGATCGACAACGCCGAACGCATGGGGCTTGCGCAGTTGCACCAGTTGCGCGGACGCGTCGGTCGCGGCGCACAGGCGTCGAGCTGCGTGCTGATCTACCAGTCGCCACTCAGCGCCCTCGCGCGCGAAAGGCTCGCGGTGATGCGCGAGAGCAATGACGGCTTTCGCATCGCCGAGAAGGATCTCGAGCTGCGCGGGCCGGGTGATGTCGTTGGCACGCGCCAGACCGGACAGCTCAGCTTCCGAGTCGCTGATCTGGTGCGCGATGCCGAGATCATGCCGACCATTTCCAGCGCAGCTGACTGGTTGTTGGAACACGCCCCGAAGAGCGCCGACGCCCTGGTCGAACGCTGGATCGGACGCGCCGTCGAATACGCCCAAGCCTGAGAGGCACATCAATGAACAAGACGCCCATGCGCACGAAGCCCAGGCAACGCCTCCTGATCGATACCGACCCCGGCGTCGATGACGCAATGGCCTTGCTCATGGCCTATGCGCACCCCGGTGTGCACGTGGAGGCCTTGACGATCACCGCCGGCAACGTCGGTATCGACCACACCTTGCGCAATGCCCTGAGCCTGGTGGAACTGGTCGGTGCGACGACGCCGGTGTTTCCGGGCTGTCGCGATCCGCTGATTCGTCCGGCCGAAGACGCCGCGTTCGTGCACGGCAATGACGGCTTTGGCGATGTCGGGTTGTCGGCGCCGACGCGCGCCGCGGAAACCGAACACGCGGCGCTGGCGATGATCCGCCTCGCTAAGCAGCATGCCGGCGACATCACCTTCGTGATGCTCGGGCCGCTGACCAATCTCGCGCTGGCATTGAAGCTCGATCCGGATTTGCCAAAACATGTGCCGCGACTGGTGATCATGGGCGGCGCCGTCACCGGGCAGGGCAACGTGTCGCGCATTCCGAGTGAGTTCAATATCCACTTCGATCCCGAAGCCGCCGCAGTGGTGTTTTCAGCCTGGCCGCAATTCGAGCTGGTCGACTGGGAAGCGACGCTGGCGCATGGCGTCCCGTTCGCCGAAGTCGCTGGATGGCTGGCCTCTGGAACCGCCAAGGCGGCGTTCTACGACCGTATCTCGCGCAAGACCCGCGACTGGATGCGCGAACGTCGCAATGTCACCCACTGGCATGCCGCCGACGGTCTGGCGATGGCCGCAGTGCTCGAGCCCGACGCCGTCGAGCAATGGGAGCTGCGGTCGGTGCAAATCGAACTCGACGGCACCCTGACCCGCGGCGCCACCGTCGTCGACTGGCAGCGACGGAGCGGGGCGCGCGAGCAGGCCCGGATCATGATGCGGATGAAGCTCGATCGATTCGCCGAACTGATGCGCTTGGCGCTGGTTTAGCCATTGATTCACTTGGATAAAATGGACGACCATCAATCGGACTTGCCAAGCCGCAAGGCGCTGGCTAGGATGCGCCTCTTTTTTCCGGCCGAAGCATCGCCATGAAAGCGAATATCCATCCGAAGTACAACGAAGTCGTTTTTCACGACGTCACCGCTGATTTCAAGTTCCTGACCCGCTCGACGATGACGAGCAAGGACAAGACGACTTGGGAAGACGGCAAGGAATACCCGCTGATCAAGCTTGAACTGTCTTCGGCTTCGCATCCGTTCTATACGGGCAAGCACAAGATCCTCGACACCGGTGGTCGCGTCGACAAGTTCCGCAAGCGCTACGCCGCCAAGTAATGCCGGGCGCACTCGCGCCGAGCAAGCAAGAAAACAAATGCCGCAGTGGCGACACTGCGGCATTTGCGTTTTT
>JAYUXS010000394.1:0-3222 GCA_043752845.1 Lysobacterales bacterium
CGACCAGCGCCGGCAATGGCACCAGTTTGAACCACACCAGCGGAAAATTCGATGCCGAGTTGTAGACCCAGCCCGAGATCGGCATGGCGATCAGTGCGACATAGAGCAGGCGGTGCACTGCGTGGGCCATGAAGGAGATGGTCGGAGACATGCCGGCCACGTCCTGTGGGCGCGGATCGACACCGCGCCAGGCAAAGCGCAGCAACATCAGCACAAGCACGGTGACGCCGAGCGATTTGTGGATGGCGTAAACCTGCAACTTGTCCATCGACGTCTTCATCCCGGTCATGGTCAGGCCGCCGACGAGCATGCCGACCACCAGCAGGGCGATGATCCAGTGCAGTGCTTTCGCCACGCTCCCCCAACGCGTCGAACTACTTTTTGCGGTCACGTTTCGCCCCTTCTCGGATGCCTTCGATTTCGAGACGGATCTCGATTTCGTCACCGATTTCCGGGATGTACTTGAGCATGCCGAAATCGCTGCGCTTGATCGTGGTCGTGGCCGAGAAGCCGGCGATGTATTGCAGCGAATATTTGTGGATGCCGGCGCGGTTGAAGTGGACATCGAGCACCACAGGTTTGACGACGCCGCGCAGACTCAGCTCGCCTTCGATGCGCGCCTGATTCTCGCCGCCGCCGACGACGCGCATGCAGCGAAAACGCATGCCTGGATATTGCTCCACATCGAACCAGTCCTTGTCCAGCAGCTTGCGGTTCCAGGCCGCGTCGTCGAGATCGATCGACGCCACACCGATGTTCACATCGCAACTGGCGTTCGCCCAGTCGCCGGGTTCGAACTCGAAACTGCCGCTGAGGTCATGGAACTCGCCCTCCGAGCGCGAGAAACCGAGGTGCGAGACATGGAAACTGACCTGTGAATGCACGGCGTCGAAGCGGTAGCGATCAGCAGCGGCGACGCGCGACGCGGAGGGAGCCAGCAAGAGCAGCAACAGGAACGTCGGGATAGGCTTCATGACTCACACTTTGCCATGCTCGGGCGGGGATGCAATGCCGCGCGCCGCAATCGGGCTTGGCGAATCTGCAATGGGCTGGCATCATCGGGCAATGAGCACGCGCCAAATGCTTCGTCGGGTCCTGGCCTTACCGCTGTTCGCAGCGGCTTGCGGGCAGGCCGCCGAGCCGCGCTTCCGTCACTACACGGTGGCCGACGGCCTGCCTTCGCCGGCAGTCGTCGAGGTGGTTCAGGACACCAGCGGCTACATCTGGACCGCGACCGGAGACGGGTTGGCGCGTTTCGATGGCCGCGAATTCCGCGTCTTCCGCAATGCTCCCGACGACCCCGGGTCCTTGCCTTGCAATG
Source organism: Lysobacterales bacterium (assembly GCA_043752845.1). GTDB lineage: Bacteria > Pseudomonadota > Gammaproteobacteria > Xanthomonadales > Ahniellaceae > JADKHK01. The sequence continues at coordinate 1,322 of JAYUXS010000394.1, forward strand.
ACGTGCAGACCGTCCTGGCGACGCGCGATGGTCGCATCTATGTCGGTTGCGAAAGCAGCGGGTTGGCCATGCTCGCGGACACGAATGCGAGCTCGTTCCGCACCTGGTCGGCGGACGCGAATGGTGCGGGATTGCGCGGTGGCGATGTCTTCGCGTTGACCGAGTCGCCCGGCGGGCATGTGTTCGTCGGTACCTATGCGCAAGGTCTGGCGCGACTTGATGTCGCCAGCAACCAGATGCATGCCCTCGACCAGCTGACCGAGATGCCGGATGCGCTGAAGACCGCGACCGTGCTCGACATGACGGTCGATGCCAAAGGCACACTCTGGGTCGGGGCACTGGACGCGATCTGGCGCATCGATGACGCCGATGCCGAGCACCCCGGCCCGGTGCAGCGCGAAGCCGAACTGCCGATGGTGAACGTGGTCGCGATCACCGGTGACGGCAGTTTGTGGGTCGGTGTGCAGAACGCGCTGTTTCGTCGCGGACCGCAGGGCCCGGATCTGGCGCCGATCGAATTGCCGGAGGGCGCCGGGCTGATCGAGTCGGTAATCGACGGCAATGCGGGCGATGTCTGGATCGCCGCGCGCGGTGGCGTGCTGCGCATCGGTGCGGATGGAGATCGCGACTGGATACGGCACCGGCCGGCTGTGCCCGAGTCATTGCCTGACGTGCATGTCACCGATTTGCTGCGTGATCACGAAGGCGGAGTCTGGCTGTCATTGCAGACACGCGGACTCGCCTATCTGCGTCCGGATTGGGCGCGCTTTCGTCTGCTTCGGCACGATCCGCTTGACGCCACGTCGATCGCACCGGGACGCTTGAGTGGCATCGCTGCTTGCCCGGACGAGAGCATCTGGATACTGGCGACGGCAGGTGAATTGACCCGGGTTTCGGCCACTGGCGACGCAATGCGCTGGACCCACACCCGGCACGCGGACGCCCTGCGCAAGCAACGTCTCGGGTCGATTCATTGCGACACGAACGGCGTGTTGTGGTTGGCCTATCGCTTCGGCGTGCTGCGATTCGATCCGGTCGACGACAACTTGACGCAATGGCCGAAACCCGGTGAGCCCTGGGTCAAAGGCGTCGCCGACCACTTCGCGCAGACGCCGGATGGCACGCTCTGGATCGGGGCGCTGACAGCGGGGCTGAACCAGGTGCTGCCCGATGGCCGCAGCCGCGCCTGGCGCGTTGGCGAACACGGTCTTGTCACCGACGATTTCGAACAAATCAGTGTCGACGCGGGCGGGCGACTCTGGATCGCCGATGCTCTGGGCATGCGCTACTACGACGCCCAGCAGGACCTGATGGTCGCCGCAGACTTCGTACCGGCCGAGCGCGTGCACGCATTCGTCTTCACCGGCGATGGCTTGGTCGTGCATCAATTCGGCCGCGTCGCGCGCTATCGGGCGTCCGCTGAAGGCTGGTCGTTGCAAGCCAGTCTGACGGCGCAACAAGGGCTGCCGGTGGCGGAAGCGTCGATGCTGGTCAGCGATGACGATGGCGCAATCTGGCTGAGCGGTGCACGCGGTCTTTGGCGGATCGATCGCCACACCCGCAGTCTCACGCAGATGACCCGCGCCGATGGTCTGCCCGATGTGCAGTTCGCGCCCAAGCTCGCAGCGGTTCGGCAACATGGGCAGATCGCGATGATGACCAGCGAAGGTCTGCTGCACTTTGCGACGAGCGTGCAGCCGTTACCGCTGCCGCCATCGCCCTTGCACTTCGATCGCGTGCGCTACCTCAGTGACGAACAGACGGCGCAACTGGATCCGCGCAGCACGGCGCTCGACTTCGGACCGCGCGATCGTGAATTGCGTTTCGCGGCGCGCCTGCTGTCTTACGTCGATCCACGCGCCAACCAATACGAGTACCGCATCGACGGTTTCGACGCCGAT
>JAYUXS010000395.1:0-3220 GCA_043752845.1 Lysobacterales bacterium
GTCGCCTGAGAACAGCAGCTTGCGGGTGCCACCCGCTTCGTCGGCCCAGAGTTCGACGATGGCAGCACCGATGATGTGTCCCGCGTCGCGCAACTGGAAGCGGATGCCGGGTGCAATTTCGGTGACCTCGTCGTAGTCGATGCCGATCAACTGGCCAAGCACGGCCTCGACATCGGTTTCGTCATACAGCGGTTCCAGCAGTTCCTTGCCGGCACGCGCACGGCGGCGGTTTTCGTATTCGACATCGCTCGCCGCAAGTCGCGCAGAATCTTCCAACATGATGCGCGACAGATCCTTGGTCGCACGCTGCGTGTAGATCGGTCCGGTATAACCGCGCTTGCGCAGCAACGGCAGCCGGCCAACATGATCGATATGCGCATGCGACAGGATCATGGCGTCGATCTGCTCGATCGCGAAAGTGAAACGCGCAGCGTTGCGTTCGTCCTCGTCGTGGCCGGACTGGATCAAACCGCAGTCCAGCAGCACGCTTTTCCCCAAAGCCTCGACGAGATGGCAGGACCCCGTCACTTCGCCCGCTGCACCAAAAAACGTCAGTTTCATGCCGTGCTCCGTGGGAAAAGGTAGGTTCGTGGATCGTAATGGGTCGAACGGTGGGTTGGGCGCGCCATGGCGTGACATGTGCCACTTCAGCATTCGCAGTATGGCGGTTAGTGTCAGCGCCCCTCTGTCCGGTAACCCACCATGAACACGTTACATCGATCCCTTGCCGTTGCCATTGCGCTGGCTTTTTCGTTCTCCGCTGCGGCAGGCCCCAATATCGGCGGCATCGACCGCAAGAACTTCGACGAAACCGCCAAGGCATGCGACAACTTCTTCCAGTATGCCAACGGCAGCTGGGTCAAGCAGAATCCGATTCCCGCCGCGTACTCGTCCTGGGGCGCGATGAACGAGATCGGCGAGCGCAACCAGTTGGTGCTCAAGCAGATCCTTGAAGACGCTGCGAAGAACAAGGGCAAGCGTGGCAGCAACCAGCGCCGGATCGGCGACTTCTACGCCGCGGCGATGGACGAAGCCGCGATCGAGAAAGCGGGCGTGTCTCCAATCAAACCGGAACTCGCTGAGATCGACGCGATCAAGTCGAAGGCCGACCTGGTGGCACTGATCAATCGCTGGCAGGCACAAGGCCTTGGCGTGCTGTTCGGTTTCGGCAAGGAAGCGGATCTGAAGAATTCGTCGATGAACATCGTGTACGCGACCCAGGGCGGCCTCGGCATGCCGGATCGCGACTATTACACCAAGGACGACGCGGAATCGCAGGCACTGCGCGACAAGTACGTGGCGCATGTCGAACGCATGCTGACCCTGTCTGGCACCGACGCCAAGCAGGCGCAGGTTGATGCTAGAGCGATCATGGCGCTGGAAACGCGGCTCGCGAACGCGTCGTTGACCAAGCTCGACCTGCGCGATCCGAACAAGAGCTACAACCTCGTCGACATCGCCGCCGCCAACAAGGCGACGCCGAACTATCTTTGGGACGGATTGCTCGCGTCGATTGGCCGCAGCGATGTCAACAAATTCTCGCTGTCGCATCCGGTTTTTTTTGCGGAAATGGACAAGGCGCTGACGGACACGCCAATCAGCACCTGGCAGGCGTATTTGCGCTGGAACATCGTTGATACCGCAGCGCCGTATCTGTCCAAGCAGTTCGTGCAAGCCGACTTCGATTTCGCCGGCGGCACCTTGCGTGGCGCAAAGGAACTTCGCGAACGCTGGAAGCGCGTCGTTGATTCGGTGAACGCCAACATGGGCGAAGCGCTCGGCGAACTGTTCGTCGCCAAGACCTTTTCGCCCGAAGCCAAGGCACAGGCGCTGGAACTTGTGCAGAACCTGCAAAAGGCACTCAAGGTGCGCTTGTCGAAGCTCGACTGGATGGGCGAGACGACCAAGCAGGAAGCGCTGGCCAAGTTTGCGACGTTCACGTCCAAGATCGGCTATCCGGACCAGTGGCGCGACTATTCGGCGCTCGACATCTCGCGCAAGAGTTACTGGAACAATATGCGCGCCGGTATTGCCTTCGAAGCGAAGCGCGGGTTTGCGGAAATCGGCAAGCCGGTCGACAAGACCGAATGGGCCATTCTGCCGCAGACGGTGAACGCCTACTACAACCCTTTGGCGAATGAAGTGGTGTTTCCGGCCGCAATCCTGCAACCGCCATTCTTCGATCCGAAGGCCGATGCGGCGCTGAACTATGGCGCCATCGGCGGCGTGATCGGCCACGAGTTGATGCACGGTTTCGACGACCAGGGCAGCCAGTTTGACGCGAAGGGCAATCTGCGGATGTGGTGGACCGACGAAGACCGCAAGAACTTCACCGCACGTACCGACAAGCTGGTCAAGCAGTTCGACAGCTTCGTCGCGATCGAAGACCTTCACGTCAACGGCAAGCTGACCCTGGGTGAAAACATCGCGGACCTGGGCGGCTTGTTGGTGGCCTACGATGCCTGGCGCATCGCGACCGAGAACCAGCGACTGATGCCAATCGACGGCATTACGCCAGACCAGCGCTTCTTCCACGGTTGGGCCCAGGGTTGGCGCCGTCAGCACACCGAACAGGACTTGAAGCTGCGCCTCAACACCGACGTGCACGCACCGGCCAACTTCCGCGTGCTCGGGCCATACATGAACATTGACGCATTCGCCACCGCGTTCGACTGCAAGCCCGGCGACAAGATGGTCGCGAAACCGGAAGACAAGGTCGTGATCTGGTAATCGCCAGCCATCCGCCACAAGAAATAACGGCACCGCGAGGTGCCGTTTTTTATTCGTATCGAAGCCGCATCGATCAGAGTGCCAGATCGATCAGAGTGCCAGCTTGACCAGTAGGTAGGCGATGCCGCCGGCCGCCGGGATGGTCAGGATCCAGGCCCAGATGATGCGTTCGATGACCGTCCACTTGAGCGCGCGCGGATTCTTGGCGAAGCCGACGCCCATGATCGCGGTCGAGATGCTGTGCGTGGTCGACACCGGCATGCCGAAATGCGCGGCGACGGTGAGGATCGTCGCCGAACTGGTTTCTGCCGCGAAGCCGTGGATCGGATGCAGCTTGACCATCTTGTGGCCCAGGGTCTTGATGATGCGCCAGCCACCAGCGGCGGTGCCTGCAGCCATGATGATGGCGCACGTGACGACGATCCACAGGTCAATGGCGCCTTCGCCGCCGTTCGGGTGCAAAAACATCAGCCAGCTTGGCATTTGGTCG
>JAYUXS010000396.1:0-3216 GCA_043752845.1 Lysobacterales bacterium
TGCAATGGATCGACGGACCGGCGCTGAACGTGTTCGTGCGCAAGCATCGCCCCAACCAGCGCGAGCGCATCGCGTTGATGGCGGAGGTCGCGCGCGGCGTCGCGCATGCGCATGCCCGCGGCATCCTGCATCGCGACCTGAAGCCAGCCAACATCCTGGTCGCGACCGTCGATGGCCGCGCAGAACCAAAGATCATCGACTTCGGTATCGCCATCGGCATCGCCGGCGTCGGACACGAAGATCGGCACGGCGAACGCGCCGGCACCCCCGGTTACATGAGCCCGGAACAAGCCGGCTTGAGTGACGCCGTCGTCGACGCGCGTGGCGATGTCTACGCGCTCGGCATGATGCTGCTGGAAATTCTCGTGCCCGGCGACTTTGGCGCGAGCAGCACAACCGCGCCCGTATTGACGCGCTTGCATGCCGCCCTGCATACATCGACGCCGACCGAGCGTGCCGCCGCAGCCGGAGAGCGCGCGCACTTCGATGCAGCACAGGCACTGACCCGGCTGCGTCGCGACCTGCGCGCGGTATTGCGGCGTGCGACGGCGCCCGATCCCGAGCAGCGCTATGCCGGTGCAGCGCAGTTCGCCGACGACCTCGCGCGCTATCTCGCCGACGAGCCGGTCACGGCGATGCCGCAGGACGTGCTGTATCTGGCGACGCGCTACATGCGACGGCATCGGGTCGCGCTGTTTGCAACGCTCAGCATCGTGCTGGCGCTCGCGATCGGCCTGACGCTGAGCCTGCGCGCGCAGGCCTTGGCCGAACGCGAGCGTGCCCGCGCTGAAGCGGCCGCTGCGGACGCCGGACGCGAAGCACGGCGCAGCAAGACCATCGCCGACCTGTGGCGTGATGTGCTGACCGGTATCGATCCGGAACGCGCACGCGGACTCGACCAGACGCTGCTCAAACTGGTTCTCGACGAGGCACACGCGCGTGCCCTGCACGACAACGCCAACGATCCGATGATCGTTGCCGAGTTCGAGTCGATGATCGGCGCGACCTATTTCGCGGTCGATGACAGCAAGACCGCGCGCGCGACACTGCAGCGCGCCAGATCCCGACTGACCGACGACCGATCCGACGCAGCCGAACTGCTGCGCTTGCACCTCGACCACAAGCTCGCCTACATCGAAGTCGAGAATGGCGACCGTGAACTTGCGTTGTCGCAGATGCGTGACGTGCTCGTGCGTGCCACGCAGCGCTTCGGTGCGGCGCATCCGCAGGCACGTCACGCACGTGCCGGCATCGGCTGGTTCCAGTACCTGACCGGTGACTTCGACGCATCCCTTCAGGGCTTGCATGCCGTCAACCAGGAACTGGCTGCAAGCAGCGAACCCGACACTGTCGAGCGCGCCGACGTACTGCTGCGGCTCGGCTCGGTCGCCATCGACAGCGGCGAGTTCACTGAGGGCGAACAGGCGGCGCGCGATTCGCTGCGACTTTTCGCGCAACTGCGCGGCGACGACCATCCTTCGGTGCTGGCCGCGCGCAATTCGCTCGCGGTCGCGCTGCTGCGGCAGCACCAATTCGCCGAAGCCGCAAAAGAACTGCAGGACCTGCTGCCGAAGTCGGAGGCGATCTACGGCCACGATCACCTGCAGACCCTGCAGATCGTCAACAACCTCGCCGGGGCACTGCGCCAGAGCGGCCAGGTCGCGGCCTCGGGCGCGCTCTACCAGCGCGGCTACGAAGGCTTTCGTGCAAAAAACGGCGAAGACGCGCCGATGGTGTTGATGACCGCGAACAACTGGGCGTTGTACCTGATCGACGCGGGCAAACTCGAAGAAGCCCAGGTTCTGCATCTGCGCACCACAGAACTGTCCGGCAAGGTGTTCGCCGACAATCCCTTCATTCGCTCCGAAGTGCATTTCACGATGGGCAAGATCCTCGCAGCGCGCGGAAAACCCGAAGCCGCGATCGCCGAAATGGCACTCGCCCTGCAACTGCGCACCGGCGTGATCGGTGCCGACAAGCCGGAATCGGTCGAGATCGCGGATTCCCTCGCAAAATTGCGCCCACGCTAGATGGCGGATGTAGCGGTAAGTCGACTCCGGCACCTTGCCCCCGCTCTGTGCATAGCCGGGCGCATGACAATCGTTGCAGCCAGAAATCTGCATCAGATAGCGACTGCGCTCGATATCCGATGTCGCGGACTCGCTCACTGGGGGCTTTCTGGACGCAGCAGTCGTCGCGGCATGACTGGCGAGAGAAATCCTGTCACGCGCTACCACGGACCGGACAGGTCCGGCTGCATACGTATGCTGATCGATCAACTTCCTGCAACGGCGTTACTCTCGCGCTGAATGGATGGGAAGACGATCGGCATGAGTTCCAAACCTGCTTCGCTGTTGGTGATCTTTGGCGCGACCGGCGATCTTGCGCAACGCATGTTGCTGCCTTCGCTTTACGGTTTGCATCGCGACGGACTGCTGCCGGCGGACTTCCGCGTGCTCGGGACCGCGCGCAGCGAGCTGGACGATGCCCAATTCCGCGACATGGTCGCGGCTTCGATCGCGGCGCGGGTTGCGGCATCGGAGCGCGATGCGGCCGTCATGCAAGACCTGCTGGCGCGCATCGAGTATCAGGCTGCAGTACTCGACGACGGCGCTTCGGTCGCGCTGTTGATGGCCCGCATCACGCAATTACGCCGCGATGAAGTCGTCTATCACCTGTCCACCGCACCGAAATTCTATGCGCCGATCTGCGATCTGCTCGGCGCGGCCGGACTGGCCGGTGCCGGCACGCGGGTGATGCTCGAGAAACCGATCGGCCATGATCTGGCCAGTGCGGTGGCGATCAACGACGGCGTGACCCGCGCCTTCGACGAATCACGCGTGTTTCGCGTCGACCACTACCTCGGCAAGGAAGGCGTGCAGAACCTGCTTGCGCTGCGCTTCGGCAACGCCCTGTTCGAGCCGCTGTGGAATGCGCGCCATATCGAGCAAGTTCAGATCACGGTCGCGGAAACGATCGGCGTCGAGGGTCGTGGCGACTACTACGATAGCTCTGGCGCCAGCCGCGACATGTTGCAGAACCATTTGCTGCAACTGCTGTGCCTGACCGCGATGGAGCCGCCCTCGCAATTCGACCCGAGCGCGGTGCGCAACGAAAAACTCAAGGTGCTGCGTTCATTGCGGCCGATCGGTGCGAACGACGTCGCCACCCACAGCGTCGCCGGCCAGTACACCGCCGGCGCCATCGATGGCATCG
>JAYUXS010000397.1:0-7478 GCA_043752845.1 Lysobacterales bacterium
CCGCGCAGTTCGCTGCGATAACGCAGGCGATGTTCGCGCTCGAAACTGAGCATGCGGTACTCGAATTGGACCGCGTTCATGGTCGCGGCGAGCACATCGCCATCGTGCATCGGCTGGCCGTCGCCGCGAATCGCCGCATGCAGGTAGAAGCGTGACGGCTCGACTTCGGCGAGGCCCGATTCCGGTTCGAACGCGCTGAGCCCGGCGGCCGTCGCGGCATAGATGCGATCGTCCTCGGCCAGCCACAGGTTGCGCCCAGGCCGCAGCTGCGGCGACAGCAGGCCATCGCTGCGGTCGAACGTCTCGATGCCAACCACACCGTCGGCGGCAATCGCGGCGATCGACAATCGCTGCACCGCGCGACTCGAAAACACATACAGGCGCGCGCGCTGGTCGATCAACAACCCGCCGAGAATGCCGGCATCGGCGGCGAGCCGCACCTCGGTGCAGATTTCCGGATGCTGCGGATCGATGCGCAGCAGGCGCGTGCGCGTCGCCACGAACAATCGCTGGGCAAGCGACTTCGGTGCCATCTCGATGGCATGCACGGGTTCATTCCCGACGCAGCTCCCGAGGCGCGTCATGCCGTCGCGGGTGATTGAGGCGAGGCCATCTCCGAGGCCAGCAAAGATCTGCCTGCCATCCTCGACCGCGAACAGCGTCTCGATCGATGGCTGGTCGAAACCGCTACCGCTGATGCCCACACTGACCAGACCGTTGGCGGCATCGTAACGCGCCATGCCGTGCCCGGTAGCGATCCACAACTGTTGCCCGGGACCTTGGCCGAGCAAGGCCAGCCGCGTGACGCCGACCGCGGGCAAGGCCGAATTGTCGACGTTGAATTCGCGCACCGAATCCGGGGTGATGCGCAGCAGATGGCGATCGGTCGCCGCCCACAGCGAACCGTCGTCCATCGTCACCAGATCGCGCACGGTGCGGTCAGCGTAGGCTTCAGGCATGAATGCTTGCCAGCGCCCGCTGTGCCAGCGTCGCGCGCCGGCGACCGTGCCGACCCAGGGTGACACCAGGCCATCGGGAAACTTCACCGCACCGGCACCATGCACATGTCGACTGGGTATGCCGATACGTTCGTCGAGCAGCGTGAACTGGCCGGGATCACGACGTGCAATACCGGCGTCAACGGTGCCGATCCACAGCGTGCGGCGTGAGCTGCCGGTGGTCGACAACATCAGCGCCTGCACATCATTGCTCGGGACACCACTCGCCAGCCCTTGCAGGATCCAACTGCCGTCGTCGCGAAAGGTGGCGATACCGCCCGGACGCAGCGCCGCGTACAACTGCGGGCGGTTGCTGATCGAGGTCGCACTCTGGAACGCAAACACCATCGCGACCGGAAAGCCGTTGCCGGCCCCGTAAACGATCAGGCGCTCGCCGGTCCATCGTGCCAGGCCGCGACCGCAACCGATCCACAGGTCTTCGTTGTCGGTGCCGCCCCAACTGACGAGCGCCCGTACCGAGTCGTTGGGCAGGCCGTGTTCGCGCCCGAGATGGAATTCGGCCAACTGCGGATGGGCGCCGTCGGGATTGTCGACACGACGCACACCGCCGTCGCTCATGCCCAGCCACAGCACCGCCTGACCGCGCCAACGTGCCGGCAGAATGCGGTACACATCCAGTCCCTGGGTCGGCGCGAAAACCGTGCATTCGCCGGCGCGACAGCGCAGCAACTCGCCGTCGTTCGCCACCCAGTAGGCGTCATCGCCGCCAGCAACCAGATCGAGCACGACAGCACCGAGCGCGGCGTGTGTGACTGGTGTCGAGACCAGGGTTTCCGGATCCATCCGCCACAGCCCGACGCCGTCGGTGCCGATCAGCATTTGCCCGTTAGCGTCCACCAACAGCGCGCGGACCGCAGGCGCTGGCGATACCGGCAGCGGCAATTCGACCCAGGCGACGCCGTCATAACGCGCCACGCCGGCCCCGGTTCCGGCATAAATGCGGCCGCCGCGGTCCTGTGCCAAAGACTGGATGGAGGGATCCGGAAGGCCTTCGGCCGTGCCGAAATGGCGATAGACACGCCACTGGAATTCTTCGCGGATGGTTTCACGCGGGCCATCCTGCAGGTTGATCGGAGGGCGCATCGCGGCGCCGACCACAGGCATGGCCAGAAAGGCGATGGCCAGGAGGGACAGACTGACCCTTGAGACCCAAGTGGTACGCATGCGCTGATTGTGCACCATCCGCCGACTGCCGTGTCGGCGCGCCCGAGCCGCTAGAATGCGTGCCCGAATTCAGGAGCAAAGCGATGTCCATGACTTACCCGGAACAGATCTGGTTCAACGGCAAGATCGTTCACTGGCGCGACGCCACGGTGCATGTGATGGCGCATGCCATCCACTACGGTTCGTCGGTGTTCGAAGGCGTGCGCGCCTATGACACGCCGAATGGCCCGGCGGTGTTCCGCATGACCGATCACCTCAAGCGCCTGTACATGTCGGCGAAAATCTACGACCTGCCGATCCCGTACACGCTGGACGAACTGATTGCCGGCACGCGCGCCGTGATCAAGGCGAATGGCCTTGGCAAGTGCTACATCCGCCCGGTCGCGTTCCGCGGGCTCGGCGGTTTCGGTCTGTCCGCCGACTGCCCGACCGATGTCGCGATCGCCGCCTGGCCGATGGGCGAATACCTCGGGCACGCCGTGACCGAAACCGGCATCGACGCGATGGTTTCGAGCTGGCAACGTTTCGCGCCGAACACCCTGCCCTCTGGCGCCAAAGCCGGCGGCAATTACCTCAGCGGTCAATTGATCGCACGCGAAGCGCGTCGCCTCGGCTTCGGTGAAGGCATTGCCCTCGCGAGCACCGGATTGTTGTCGGAAGGCGCTGGTGAAAACCTGTTCCTGGTCATGAACGGCGAACTGCACACCACCCCGGTGTCGGCCGCGCTGCTGAACGGCATCACCCGCAACACGATCATCAGTCTCGCCAAAGGCGTGGGTATCAACGTCGTCGAACGCGACCTGCCGCGCGAATATCTGTATCTCTGCGACGAGCTGTTCATGTGCGGCACCGCCGCCGAGATCACCCCGATCAAATCGGTCGACGGCAAACCGGTCGGCGCCGGCATCCGCGGCCCGATCACCGAGCGCATCCAGAAACTCTACTTCGGCCTCGTCGGCGGCACCGAACCGGATCCGTTCGGCTGGCGCGAGATGGTTTGAGGTCAATCATCGCGGTTGGTAACCGCTCCCACTTTTCCGCCATGAGCGCCTCGCTCCCTACGGCGACCCAAGCGTCGCAGTGGGGATGACGTCGGGATCCTTGATCACCTGACGCTGCGGCAGGTATTGAAGGAGCAGATCAGTTTCCTTCTTGACCACGGCGTAGCACTCGCAACTCAGTGCCTCAAGCTTTGACCGGTCAAGCACCTTGATCAGTCCGCGCGAATAGGAAATCGCGCCTCGCCGCTGCAATTCCAGCGCAGCCTGGGTGACGCCTTCGCGGCGAACGCCGAGCATGTTGCTGATGAATTCCTGCGTCATCGTCAAGTGATTGTGTGACAGGCGATCCACGGACAGCAGGAGCCAGCGGCAAAGTTGCTGGTCGATCGAATGGTGCCGGTTGCAGACTGCGGTCTGCGAGACCTGCGTAATCAGGGCCTGCGTGTAGCGCAGCATCAACATCAGCAACTGGCCGTGACGGTTGAACTCTTCTTTCACCCGGCGCCGGGGCAGTCGATAGGCGTAACCGGCACTCTGCACGATCGACCGGTTCGGCGTGCTTTCCCCGCCCATCAGCAAACTGATGCCGAGCAATCCCTCGTTGCCGACCACAAGAATTGCGGTGGTTGCCCCACTTTCCAGCACGTACTGCAGCGAGACGATGGAGTCGGTCGGAAAATAGACGTGACGCATCGGATGTTTGGATTCATACAGGAGCGCGCGCAACGGCAGCGGCACCAGCTCCAGGTGCGGGAACAAACGGCCTTGAACCTCGGGCGACAAGGCTGCCAACAGATGATTTTGCTGGGGATGGGGTTTTGGCGGCATTTTGGGCGACATGTGGCGCTCTTGGAACTGGGTTGTCAGAGATTACTCGACTCAGAGCCGCTTGAACTTTGGTCGTCGCGACCTTCGACTTGCGATCGCCCGCGATCGCACTGCACGCCATCGTCTGTCCGCACGCAGTTGCGCCAGCAGCTCATCGAAATTGTCGGCCCGGCAATTGATCATGAGGGACGATTCGGTCTGACCTTGCACTTCAGCAAGACGCCGCCGATTTCGGTGATCTTTGCCATCATGCTTTCCAGCTTGTTGAGCGACGGGTGCGCGGCGACAATTTCTGCATGCCCAGCGGACATTCTTCTTCAGCCGCATATGCCTCGCGTTCGAAGACGTTGTCGCGATAGATACGGCCGCCTCGCACGAATTGCCAAAAGCTGGACAGCGCGTAGGCCGGCAGCATGAACAAGCCCCAGCGTTCGTACTGGCGGACGTGCACGTGTTCGTGGCGACGCGCGGCGTCGAGTTGTTGTGCGTCGGTGCCGAGGATGACGTGACCGAAGGTGATCGCCGCGAAGCAGTAAGGATGCGGCAGATTCGCGAACAGGCGACCGAGCCTGCCACCGTGAAATTCGGCAACACCTTGCACGCATTGAACGCGACCGCCGGTTGCGAGCATCGACAAACCGGCCATGGCGCCGAGCGCAGTGTTCGGCGCGGCCCAGAGGTAGGCGACGAATCGTATTGCTGGATGGCGAATGTTCACTGCGGCGGGGATCGCAATCTCAACCGAACCGCAAGGTCGCCACCGCGCCGCGGGTTTCACCGGGCGCCAGCGAGACGTGCCAGCCGTACAGATCGCAGAGTCGGCGCACAATCGCGAGTCCGAGCCCGGCGCCTTTGCCGGTGGCGCCTTCGCCGCGCACGCCACGCGTGAACAGATGTTCGGCGTCCTTGGCGTCGATGCCAGGACCATCGTCTTCCACGCGCACTTCATTGGCATCGACGATTACGCGCACCTCGCCCTGCGCGGTGTAGCGGATCGCATTGCCGACCAGATTGGAGAGCGCGACCGCCAGCACCGCTGCAGGCGCGTCGACGTTGATGGCGCTCTTTCCAATGCGCACGATGGACAATTCGATCGGCTTGTTGCCCACTTGCGCGCGCTGTGTTTCGACCACCTGGTCGACGACTGCCATCACGTCGGTGTGTTCGCTGTGCGATGGCAACTGCCGTTCATTGCGCGAGAGCAGCAACAGTGCTTCGATCAATTCATTGGACTGGCGTGCGGCGCGATCGATGCGCAGCAGGCGCTGCCGAGTTTTCTCCGGCAAGTCGTTCTGGGACAGCATCAACTCGGTCGCGCCGCGGATCACCGCCACCGGTGTGCGCAATTCATGCGAAACATCGGCATTGAATTCGCGGTCACGGATGACGAGCGCAGTCAGCTTGCCGGCGTACTCGTCGAGGGTCGCCGCGAGCTGTCCGACTTCGTCATTCGCGAAATGCGGCGCCAGCTGTTCGAGGCCACCACCACGGAATTTCGCCAGTCGCTCGGCGAGGTCGGCGACCGGCGCCATCACCCGTGAGGCCGACCAGAATGCGATCAACGCCGACAATCCGGCGAACAGCACGACGACCGCGATCAGACCGATGGTCAATCGATTGCGCAGGCGCAATTCGTGGGAGATGTCGTATTGCAGGAAATACCAGGTGCTGCCGGACTTGCGCACCGCGAGCTTGTAGGCCACCGGCCCACCGCTCTGGGTGTCATCGGTGATGGTGTGCACCCCGTCGGGCAGGTCGCGCCACTTCAAGGGCACGTTGGCGCGCTTGCTCTCGCTGTACGAGAACCCGGTGATGCGCGAGAACGCCGGTTGCGCATTCGGGTCGCGCTCCAGCGCGCGCGCATGGCTCTCGGCTTCGAAGCTGAGCTGGCGGCCGATCAGTTGATCTTCGAGGTAGCCGCGCAGAGATACGACGGCCAGTGCAAACGCTGCCGTCAGCAGGCTGCCGAACAGGAAAAACGACAGGATGATGCGACTTCTAAGCCGGCGTCGATAGCGCATCCGGATCGCTCAAGCTGTAACCGATGCCGTGGCGGGTGTGGATCATCGGCTTGCCGAAGGGCTTGTCGATCGCCGCACGCAAGCCATGGATGTGCACGCGCAACGAGTCGCTGTCAGGCAATTCCTCGCCCCAGACGCGCAGTTCCATCTCGCGCCGCGTCACCACCGAAGGCGAGGATTCCATCAGCGACTGCAGCAGCTTCAAGCCGATCGGATTCAGCGTGATCGACTTGCCGGCACGCGCGATCTGCAGCGTGTCGAGGTTGTAGTTGAGATCGCCGACGGTCAGCACGCGCGTGCTCGGCGCACGGCCGCGTTTACCGAGCACGTTCAGACGCGCTTCGATTTCCTGAAGCGCAAAGGGTTTGACCATGTAGTCGTCGGCGCCGCTTTCGAATCCCGCCAGTTTCTGATCGAGCGCGTCGCGCGCGGTCAGCATCAGGATCGGCGTGTGTCGGTGCGATTCAGCACGCAGGCGCTTGCACACCTGCAGCCCGTCCATGCCGGGCAGGGTGAGATCGAGCACGATCACATCGAATGGCTCGCGCAAGGCCAGATTCAGCCCGCTGATCCCGTCTCCGGCGAAATCGACGACGTGACCCTTGTCGGCCAGATAGTCGCCGAGGTTGGCGGCGAGATCGGAATTGTCTTCAATGACGAGAATATGCATGGGCGAAGGATAGGCCGTAGGCGACATCAGATGAAAGCAGCACCAAAGAAAAAGCCCAAGGTAGTTCCGAGGAACCGCCTTGGGCTCAAGCTACTGCCCCGATTACCGTAATCTGCTCGCGATCCGATTGGAAGGAGTGTGCGCAGGTCTTGGTGAGGTGACTCTAGTCGCGGGCTGATTAAATCGATGTTAAGCGCGGCGTGGCTGCGTTTTCCTGGTCGCCCCATGCTGGTCAGCGGACTTCGCTTTCTTGCGTGGCTGCAAGGCTGCGAGCGCTTCGGCACGCCGTTGCGCGCGCGTTTCCACCTGACGCACGCGCCGCTCCAGATACGCGATGATGGCGCCGGCGACATCGACTCCGCTCGCCTTCTCGATGCCTTCGAGTCCCGGTGAAGAATTGACTTCGAGCACCAGCGGGCCGCGCTTGGAGCGCAGCAGGTCGACGCCGGCGATGCCGAGTCCCATCACCGCTGCCGCGCGAATTGCGGCGTCGACCTCAGAGGCGTTGAGCGTCGTCGCTTCTGCGGACCCGCCGCGGTGCAGGTTGGAGCGGAATTCCCCGGCTTTGGCTTGACGGCGCAGGGCCGCAATCACCTTGCCGCCGACGACGAAGCAGCGCACGTCGGCACCCTTGGCTTCGCCGATGAATTCCTGCACCAGAAAATTCGCGTACAGGCCACGGAAGGCCTCGATCACCGAGCGCGAACCGGACATCGTCTCCGCCAGCACGACGCCTTGCCCCTGCGCGCCCTCGACGAGCTTGATCACATGCGGC
>JAYUXS010000398.1:0-3207 GCA_043752845.1 Lysobacterales bacterium
CGCGCGATTTCGGCCAGCGCATCCAGATCAGACGCGGTGAACACCGCGCCGGTCGGGTTGTGCGGCGAATTCACCAAGATGGCGCGCGTGCCCGGCACCACGGCATCGTTCACGCGCTGCCAGTTGACCGCGAAATCGTCGTCGGCGCCGAGCGGTACATGGATGGCGCGACCGCCGTTGAGTTCGATCGCCGGCTCGTAGCAGTCGTAGCAGGGATCGATCACGATCACCGATTCGCCCGGCCGGACGATCGCGGCGATCGCGCAGAACAGGGCTTCGGTTGCGCCGCTGGTGACGGTGATCTCGGTGTCGACGTTGACGGCGCGGCCATACAGCTTCTGTGTCTTCAGCGCGATCTGTTCGCGCAGCTTGGGGATGCCGGTCATCGGCGCGTACTGGTTTTTGGATTCATTCATCGCCCGCGTCAGCGCTTCGCGCAGCAATTCGGGGCCATCGAAATCCGGGAATCCCTGACCGAGATTGACTGCCTTGTGTTGCATGGCCAACTGCGACATCACCGTGAAAATCGTGGTGCCGACCTTGGGCAATTTGGTTTCGATGTGCATGCGCGGCTTCTGCGGAATTACGGGCTTGATAGTTTCGCCGATTTTCGGGTCGCCGTGTCGCTTTGGTGTGTGCGTGATTGCCGACGGCGCTTGCAGGAGTGCGCGATGGTCAAGCACCACACTCATCCCTAATGTTGTCGCCATGAACAACACCACGCCGACCGATACCCAACCTGTCCTCTTCATCTCGCATGGCGCGCCGACACTGGCACTGGCCGAAAACGACGCGACACGGGCGTGGCGCGATATCGGCTGGTCGCTCGTCGAACCGCGCGCGGTACTGGTCGCGTCGGCGCATCACGACGCGCCCGGTCCGATGCTGACGGGCGATCCGACGCCTGCGACGATCCACGATTTTCACGGCTTCCCGCGCGAACTCTACGACGTGCGCTATCCGGCA
Source organism: Lysobacterales bacterium (assembly GCA_043752845.1). GTDB lineage: Bacteria > Pseudomonadota > Gammaproteobacteria > Xanthomonadales > Ahniellaceae > JADKHK01. The sequence goes on from JAYUXS010000398.1 coordinate 967, forward strand.
CCGGGTGCGCCGGATGTCGTCAACGAGGTGCGCGAATTGCTGTTGGCATCCGGTGTCAAGGCATCCATCGATTCGCTACGCGGTATCGACCACGGCGTCTGGGTGCCCTTGCTGCGCCTGTTTCCCGAAGCCAATGTGCCGGTGATCTCGATGTCGATCGATTCACGCCGCGATGCGACCTGGCATCAACGCCTCGGGGCAGCGTTATCCATCTTGCGTCAGCAGGGCGTGCTGGTGATCGGGTCGGGCTCGCTCACGCACAATCTTCGCGCGACGAACTGGCAGGCCGCACCCTCGGCTGGAAGTGATCGCGCGCGCGGTTTTGCAGACTGGGTGCAGGAAAAGCTCGCGATCGGTGACCACGACGCGTTGCTCGCATGGACACAGGCGTCCGAAGCCGCCTACAACCACCCGACGCCGGAACACTGGATGCCGTTCTATGTCGCCCTCGGAGCCGCGCAAGCATCAGGCGCGCCAGTTGTGCACGCACCCATCTTCGAATACGAGGTGCTCAGCCAGCACGCATTCGCCTGGCATTGAGTGGTCGTGGCGCTGCCGTCAACCCCATAGCAATTCGTCCAGCGACTGTTCGCGCGCCCAGCCGAAGATGGCCAGGTCGACACGCCCGGCTTTCACGACCACGCCCTCGCCCTTCAATAATCGCGACTGCTGCTTGAACGCCTTGCTGCCGACAGGAAACGCGATGCGACCATCGGATTTCAGCACACGATGCCATGGCAGCGTGTCTTCGGGCGCAAGTCCAAGCATGCGCCCGACCATGCGCGCGCGGCCCTTGATCCCGGCCCGCGCCGCGATCTCGCCGTAGCTGCTGACGCGTCCCGCAGGAATACGGCGCACGCAGGCAAGGATCGCGGTGATGGCGGCGTCAGTCTGCATCCGAGTAGCATAAGCGCATCGCAATGGAGAACCACGATGCGCAGTTTTGAAGATATCCGTGCCCACCTCGGTGCACGGTTTGCCCTGACCGCGAGCGAGCCTTACCAGATCAGTTTCGATCTCGACATCGATGACGAACGTCGCCAGGGCATTTTCCTCGGCGACCTCGAAACCGAGGGTGGCCGCCGTTACCTGCGCATCTCGACACCGATCGCGCCGCTGTCCAAATCCGACGCCACCCGTTCACTGCGCTTCAACTGGGAACAGCGTGTCGGCTATCTCGCCGTCAACGATCTCGATGGCGTGCCCTATCTGCACCTGTGCGAGAACCGGCCCTACGACGGGCTCGAAGCGGCGGAGATCGACACCTTGGTCGAGGAGATCGGGCGGCTCGCTGATCGCCTCGAACAACTGATCAATATGGGTGCAGATTCGGTGTAAAGGGTCTGCATTTCCATCCCTGTGGCATAATCCGCCGCCTTTTTTTGCTGGCGATCGTCCCCACGTCGTCGGCCTCCAACGAGAACTTGCCCATGAGCTTTCTGATTAATGACGCCCACGCGCAGGCGGCGGGTAGTGCCGCTGCCGATCCGATTTCGCCCCTGATCATGATGGTCGTGTTTTTTGCGATCTTCTATTTCATCGCCATCCGTCCGCAGATGAAGCGTGCGAAGGAACATCGTTCGATGCTCGCGGCGATCGCCAAAGGCGACGAGGTGGTGACTTCGGGCGGCATTCTCGGTCGTGTGGTGGACATCAACGACGCCTTCATCAGCGTCGAGATTGCCGACAACCTGCAGATCAAGGTGCAAAAGCACGCGATCAGCGCCGTTTTGCCGAAGGGCACGATCAAGGCCGCGTAAGCAGCCATCGACTGGAAACCCGCAATGACTCTCGACTACCCGAACTGGAAAAAAGCCATCATTTTCGTGGTGCTGCTGTTTGGCTTGCTATACGCGTTGCCAAACATCTACCTGCAAGACCCGGCCGTGCAGATCTCGGCCAGCCGCAATGCAGTGCTGGATGCGGCGACCAAGGAAAAGATCGAAGGTGATCTGCAGGACGCGAAAATCGCGTTCAAGTCGGTCGAGTTGTCGGACAAGCGCATGCTGGTGCGACTGGTCGACCGTGCGTCGCAGTCGAATGCTGCAGACGTGCTGCGCAAGTCGCTCGGCGAAAACTATACGGTGGCCTTGAACCTCGCGTCCACGGTGCCGGACTGGCTGTCGATGTTCGGTGCCAAGCCGATGACCCTCGGTCTCGACTTGCAAGGCGGCGTGCACTTCCTGCTCGAAGTTGATCGCAAGGCCGTCATCGATGCGGCAGACGAGCGTCTCGTCGACG
>JAYUXS010000399.1:0-3207 GCA_043752845.1 Lysobacterales bacterium
AGCCGAGTTCGAAGAGTTGTTGTCGTTCCTCGATGAAGCCCAACTCGATCGCGTCGGCGCCTTCGCCTATTCGCCGGTTTCCGGTGCCAAGGCCAATGACCTGCCGAATCCGGTCGATGAGGCGGTGAAACAGGATCGGCTCGAGCGCTTCATGACGCGGCAGGCGCAAATCAGTCGCGCACGCCTCCGGGCGAAAATCGGCACTGCCCAGCAGGTACTGATCGACGAGGTCGGGCCGACTGTGGCGATCGGTCGTTCACGCGCCGATGCCCCGGAGATCGACGGTGTCGTGCACGTCGCGTTCGGCGAAGCGAAACTGCGTGCCGGCGAATTTGTCGACGTGCGCATCGAACGCGCAGATGATCACGACCTGCACGGCGCGTTGATCCGGTCGTGAAGCGTCGTTATGTCGCACCTATGCGTGCGGACATCGACGCCTGCGTGTTCGAGCATCCGCTGTTTGCGGGCTTCGCACCCTGGTTGCATTGGTGCCGTGGCGATGTTTGGCCGGACATCGATACGCTCAACGCCGGATTGGCCGGCGCATGCCACGCGCACACTGGCAAGGTATTGCGCTTTGTCGCACAGACGCCGACGTTGCTGCGCGACGGGCTGCACTACGAATCGCGCATCCACGAACGCGGCGAGATCGCGACGCGTGTCGAGAACTGGCATGACCTGCTGAATGCGATGGTCTGGTGTCGCTATCCGGCGATCAAGTCGGCATTGAACCATCGCCAGCAACACGACGTGCAAAACGTTGGCGGCAAGCAGCGTACGCCGGCGCAGTACGCGCAAACGCTGTTCGATGAAGGTGGCGCGATCGTCGTCGTGCACGATCTGGCGCTGATCGAACACTGGGACCGGCACGACTGGTCGACCCTGTTCGCTGAAGAACACTGGAATTCCGGCGCGATCGGCATCGACCTGTTCGGGCATGCCCTGCTCGAACATGCCTTGACGCCGACGAAACTGATCACCGCTAAGTGTCTGGTCTGGACGGGTGAAAACGCGCCGTCGAGATTCGCGAACACCGCCGATGCCATCGCTGGCGCGCGTTGCCTGACTGACCCGCAGGAACTGCGGCCATTGCCGATCTCGGGGATCCCGAGCTGGTTTCTGCAACAGGATGCAGCGTTCTACGCCAGCGCCGACTGCTTTCGCCCGGTGCGCGAAGGGCGACGTTATCCGTCGCCGTTGGCCTGATTCGCAGTAGCGGTGATTACTCGGCTTTCCAGTCGCTGAGGTTGTAGCTGTCGAGAATCGTCGCCAGTTCGCCGGAGGCGCGCAGCTTGACGATGCCGGCCGAGAACATCTCGGCATAGCGCTTGCCGCGCGGATCGGCTGGCGTGCAGGCGATGAACAACTCTTCCGGCTCGGTGGCGACATCGGCCATCACCACGCGATCCAGCAGGTTCAACTTGCCGATCGTCTGCTTGGCGACGTTGATGTCTTCGATCAAAATGTCTGCCTTCTTCGAGACGAGGCGCGAGACCGCATTCATCTGCGCGCGACCGGCGCTGGAAATGACCACGATACGAGCCGGGTCAGCCTTGAACTTTTCGATGTACGCGTCAATTTCCTCGTTGTAACTGTAGCCCTCGATCACGCCGAGGCGCATGTTGGCGAGGCTGTCGACGCCGTCGTAGCGCCACTTGGTGTCGTTGAGTGCGTAGAACGCGTTTTGCGACATGCCCCAGGCTTCGTTCGGGAATGCGAAGCCCTCGGCATCGGCCTTCAGCGCGCCGACGACGCAGTCATGCGCGCCGCGACGCACAGCGGCTACAGCGTCGTCCCAGGGCATCGTGGCGTACTTGATGGTGTGGCCGTTCGCCACGGCAATTTTCTCGGCGGTTTCGATCATGTAGCCCGCCGGTTTCTTGCTCTGCGGGCCGTTGTAGGGCAGCCATTCGTCGGCACGAATCGAGATCGTGTCAGCGAGCGTCGTCGTCGAAAAGAAGGCAACCGTAACAAAAACAAAGTGACAGATTGAGCGGCTGGCGAACATCGATGACTCCCTGAAGGTGATGCAAGTGAGGGGAAACGACTGCAGCAATTGCTTGACCCAATGCTACCCCAACCGCGTGACTTGTCTACCGCCAGCGCTCACTGCGCGGACACGTAACGAATCGCAACGATCGCGAAGGACGCTGGGCCGCTTGGAAGTTCGACAGAGAATTCGTCATCGACGCGTTTCTTCAGGGCCGCACGCGCCACTGGCGAGTCGATGCTGATGTGGCCGAGATCGGCATCGGTCTCGTCCGGGCCTACGATCCGGTAGTGCAGGCACTCGCCGGTGGAGAGATTTTCCAGATCGAACCACGCACCAAAAAAAATGCAGCTGGCATCGCTGGGTGGATCACTGATCACACGCACCGACTCCAGTCGATTGCTGATGTAGCGCACGCGGCGGTCGATTTCGCCTAGCTGTTTCTTGCGATAGGTGTACTCGGCGTTTTCGGAACGATCGCCCTCGGCGGCAGCCGCAGCGAGCGCACGCACCACTTCTGGTCGACGCACGCGCCACAGATCATCAAGCTCGTCTTTGAGACGACGATGCCCCTCTGGCGTGATGATCGCCGTGCTGCCCGGTTGCGGTGCGCGCCAACGCGACATGTTCAGCGCCGCCGGCGGCTACCACCAGAGACGCCGCCCAGAACGCCGCGCAGAATCTGGTTGGTGACACGCGTGCCCGCCGTGCGCATCGCCGATTTCGCGACCGACTCGATCGCGCCCTGACGACGCTTGGTGCCGAACAGGAATTCCTTGAAGCGTTCGCCCCAGGTCGGGCCCTCGTCGGATTTCGGCGTCGGCACCGGTGCGCGGCCATGGTTCGGGGCCGCTTGGGGCGCCGCTTCGTCCGGTGCCGCGTTCAATCGCTCGAAGGCCGATTCGCGATTCACGTCGATGTCGTATTTGCCGCCGACCGGCGAGCGCGCCCGTATCAGCGTGCGTTCTTCGGGCGTAATGCTGCCGATACGGCAATGCGGCGGCACGATCAAGGTGCGTTCGACCGGCAAGGGAATGCCGCCTTCCTGCAGTGTGGTGACGAGTGCCTCGCCGACGGCGAGCTGGGTGATCGCTTCGACGACATTGACCCGCGGGTTCGGCGGAAATGTCTCCGCGGCAGTCTTCACCGCTTTCTGGTCGCGTGGCGTGAACGCGCGCAGCGCATGCTGGATGCGGTTGCCGAGCTGCCCGAGAATC
>JAYUXS010000400.1:0-3200 GCA_043752845.1 Lysobacterales bacterium
GGTGCCGGAACTTCCAGCACCACCTTGTCGGTCTCCAGGTCGACGAGGTTTTCATCGCGACGCACCGCATCACCAGGCTTCTTGTGCCAGGTGGCGATCACGGCGTCGGCGACCGATTCGGGCAATACCGGAACTTTGACTTCGATGGACATGCGGGCGTCCTTGATGATTTGGCGTTGAAATGAAGGGACTGGAATTATTCGTGGCTGTGGTCGCCGTTGAGCTTGGCGCTCAGGGCTTGTTCGATCAGCGCGGCCTGTTCGACGACGTGCGTCGAATGATGGCCGCAGGCCGGTGCCGGCGAACGTACGCGGCCGGCGTAGTGCAGCTTGTGGCGGTCAGTGATCGAGGCGCGCAGATGATGCGCGATCTGATACCAGGCGCCCTGGTTCATCGATTCTTCCTGGCACCAGACCACGTCTTTCGCCGAGGAGAAGCGTTTCAACTCGGCCGAGAGTTCAGCGCGCGGAAACGGATACAGCTGCTCGATGCGCACGATGGCGATATCGGTCAGGCCGCGCTTCTCGGCGTCTTCGATCAGGTCGTAATAGACCTTGCCGCCGCAGACGACGACGCGCGTGACCAGGAACGGATTCTTGGCGTAACTGTCCGGAATCATCAGCTGGAAACTGCCTGTGGCGAGTTCGTCCAGCGTCGAGGTCGACAGCTTGTGGCGCAGCATCGACTTCGGCGTCATCACGATCAGTGGCTTGCGCACATTGCGCACCATCTGTCGGCGCAGCATGTGGAACATCTGTGCCGGTGTCGTCGGCGTGCACACCTGCATGTTGTTCGCTGCACACAATTGCAGGAAGCGTTCGAGTCGGGCCGAGGAATGTTCCGGGCCCTGACCTTCGTAGCCGTGCGGCAGAAACAGCGCGAGACCGCAGAGTCGACCCCACTTGGCTTCGCCTGAGGAAATGAACTGGTCGATCACGACCTGGGCGCCGTTCGCGAAGTCGCCAAACTGGCCTTCCCACATCACCAGAGTTTGCGGATCGGCGGTCGAGTAGCCGTATTCGAAGGCCATCACCGCTTCTTCGCTAAGCACGGAATCGATCACCGCGACCGACTTCGGATTCTCGGCGAGTGAACGCAACGGGAAATGCGCCTCACCGGTTTTCTGGTCGTGGATCAACGCATGGCGATGGAAGAAGGTGCCGCGACCGGCGTCCTGACCGACCACGCGCAGCTTGAAGCCTTCGTCGATCAGCGTGGCGTAGGCCAGCGTTTCGGCGTAGCCCCAGTCCATGCGCAATTCGCCTTTGCCCATCTTGATGCGATCGTCGTAGACCTTGCCGACGCGCGCATGCAGCGACCAGTCCGCTGGAATGACGTTGATGCGATCCGAGAGTGCCTTCAACTTGTCCGCGGCAACACCGGTGACCACGACCTCGCTGAGTTTGCCGTCATGCAGGTGATGCCATTCGATATGCGGCATGCCGTCGTCGGGTTTCGACAGTTCGGTGACCGTCTCGCCCTTGTCGAGCTTGGCGCGATAGTTGTCGGTCAGGGCACGGGCTTCGTCGGCACTCAGTCGGGCAGTGGCGACCAACTGGTCTGCATACAGTTCGCGCGTCGATTTGCGTGCTCGGATGTTCTGGTACATCAGCGGCTGGGTCGCTGCCGGTTCATCAGCTTCGTTGTGGCCGTGACGGCGATAGCAAACCAGGTCGATGACGATGTCGCGCTTGAATTCACGACGATAGGCAAAGGCCATTTCAGCGACGAACAAGCAAGCTTCCGGATCATCGCCGTTGACGTGGATGATCGGCGCACCGACCATTTTCGCGACGTCGGTACAGTAAAACGTCGATCGCGCATCGTCCTGGCGACTGATGGTGAATCCGACCTGATTGTTGACGACGACGTGCAGGGTGCCACCGACCGCGAATCCGCGCGCCTGCGACATGTTGAACAGTTCCATCACCACGCCTTGCCCCGCGAATGCGGCATCGCCGTGGATCAGGATCGGCAGCACCTGGGCACCGGCTTCGTCATTGCGCCGTGCCTGACGCGCGCGCACCGAACCGGCAACGACCGGGTCGACGATTTCCAGATGCGACGGGTTGAAGGCGAGTGCGAGATGCACCGCGCCGCCGGGCGTACGCACGTCGGCCGAATAGCCCATGTGATATTTCACGTCGCCGCTGTGCGCCGGGTCGGTGTGTACTTCGTGCTTGCCTTCGAATTCGTCGAAAAGCAGGCCCGGCGCCTTGCCGAGTGTGTTGATCAGCACATTGATGCGGCCGCGATGGGCCATGCCGATCACGATTTCCTTGACGCCTTCAGCACCACCTTTCTGGATCACGCCATCGAGCAGCGGAATCAGCGATTCGCCGCCTTCGAGCGAGAAGCGCTTCTGACCGACATATTTGGTGTGCAGATAACGCTCCAGACCTTCCGCTGCACTCAGACGTTCGAGCACGCGGCGTTGCTGGCTGGCGTCGAAACCGAATCGGCCTGCTTTGCTTTCCAGCCGGTCGTAGAACCAGCGGCGCTGGGCGGCGTCACTGATGTGCATGAATTCGGCACCGATCGACGTGGAATACGTCGCCTTGAGTTGCGCCAACAAGTCGCGCAACTTCATGCGCGGCGCACCAGACAACGAATGCGTGGTGAATTCGGTATCGAGATCGGCCTGGCTCAAGCCGTGAAAGGCGAGTTCGAGATCGGGTGCTTCGGGTTTGCTCATCAGCCCGAGTGGATCAAGCGATGCGCCGAGATGACCGCGCGATCGATAGGCGGTGACGAGCTTTTGCACACCGGCCTGTTTCTCGGCGTAGGCGTGGTCGTGGCCAGCGACCGTCGCGATCGGGTTGCGCGAGCGCGGCGCGGCAGCGAAACCGGCAATCACGGGTCCATGTGCACGGTCGCCGGCGTCGCGACCCTTGAATGATTCGAAGTACTGCTGCCATTCGGCCGCAACCGAACTGGCTTCGCCGAGCCAACGTTCGTACAACTCGTCGACATAGGCGGCATTGCCGGTGCCGAGTTGCGACGATGCCTTGAATTGTTCGAGAAGACTCATGCCTGTCGCCCTGCTGCGCACGCAGCGGAAAGATGAAGGAAATCCGTGGGTTGCGCGCGAAATCGGAGATACCGCGCAAACGGCCCGCGATTATAGCTGCAAGGCGCCGGATTTCGGGCGGCGATTGCGGGGCAGCGGCTAAAGTTTCAATGCGCGAACCGCGGTTTCT
>JAYUXS010000401.1:0-16049 GCA_043752845.1 Lysobacterales bacterium
TTGGGCGTGCTCGTTTGCTGGGACCAGTGGTACCCGGAAGCCGCGCGCCTGATGGCCTTGGCTGGCGCGGAACTGCTGCTCTACCCGACCGCGATCGGCTGGGACCCGAATGACGATCAAGACGAGAAAGACCGCCAGCGCATGGCTTGGGTACTGTCGCAACGCGGACACGCAGTCGCCAATGGCTTGCCGGTGTTGAGCTGCAACCGGATCGGCTTTGAAGCCAGTCCCACGGGTGGCGCCGGCATCCAGTTCTGGGGCACGAGTTTTGTCGCCGGTCCGCAGGGCGAATTTCTCGCCGAAGCCGACACCGAGTCGCAAACCCTGCTCTGCGTCGATATCGACTTGGCGCGATCGGAAAACGTGCGCCGCATCTGGCCGTTCCTGCGCGATCGCCGCATCGATGCCTACGCCGACCTGTTGAAACGCTACCGTGACTGACACCGGCGCAAAGCCCACTGCGGTCGATGACCAACCGATCATCCGCGTCCAGCGCGACGGCGTCGAATTCGTCCTGCTCGGCACTGCCCATGTGTCGCGACGCTCCGCAGAAGCAGTGCGCGAAATCATCGCCAGCGAGTCCTTCGATGCCATCGCCGTCGAACTTTGCGAACACCGCGCGCGCTCGATCGAAGACCCGGATTCCGTCGCACAAATGGACCTGTTCCGCGTGTTGCGCGAAGGCAAAGCCGGCGTCGTCGCCGCCGGGCTCGCCTTGGGCGCTTTTCAGCGCCGCTTGGCAGACCAGTTCGGCATCGAACCGGGCGCGGAAATGCGCGCGGCAATGCAGGAAGCGAAGACACGCGGCATCGCCTGCTGGCTGATCGATCGCGATGTCGGCCTGACCCTTCGGCGTGCACGCGCCGCGCTCGGTTTCTGGGAAAAAACCACTCTGACCGCGGGCATGATCGGTTCGGTGCTGTCCTCCGACGAGATTTCGGAAGCCGATATCGAGAAGCTCAAGGAAGGCGACATGCTCGCCAGCACCTTCGCCGAATTCGCCAAACAATCCGAGCATTTGTTTCTGGCATTGATCAGTGAACGCGACCAGTTCATGGCCGCGAAACTGCGCGACTTCGCGGATACGCCATCGCGGCCGGCGAAAGTGCTGGCTGTCCTCGGTGCCGGGCATCTCGCTGGCATCGCTAAACACCTCGACGAACGCCGTGAAGCGCCGCAAGCGTTGCTGGCACCGGTCAGCGCCGAACCGCCGCCTTCGCGCATCGGCACATGGTTCGGCATCGTGCTCACCGTGTTCATCCTCGGTGGCTTTGTCTACGGCTTTGCCAACAGTCGCCAACTCGGACTGGATCTGGTGCTGACCTGGACCGTGATCACCGCCACCGGTGGCGCCCTTGGCGCGCTGGCCGCCGGTGCGCATCCGCTCAGCATCGCCGCTGCGGCGATTTCATCACCGATCACGCCCCTGCATCCGGCACTCGCCTCGGGGATGATCTCGGGAGCCGTTGAAGCCTGGGCACGCAAGCCGCTGGTCGCCGATTTCCATGCCCTGCGTGACGACCTGCTTGACTGGAAGGGCTGGTGGCGCAACCGTGTCGCGCGTGTGTTCCTGACTTTCCTGTTGACCAGCTTCGGCACCGCGATCGGCGTCTATATCGCCGCATTCAAGATCGGCGGCACCCTCGCCACTCAATAACAATAGTCACTCGCCGGCCGCCACCGGGTGGATCCACTCGGCGGCACCGTCGGCGTAGTGCTCATGCTTCCAGATTGGCACGCGTGACTTGATCTCATCGATCACGAAGCGACAGGCCGCGAACGCCGCATCACGATGCGCAGCGGCAACCGCGACATACACCGCGACATCGCCAATCTGCAGCAGCCCGACGCGATGTTCCGCGACGATGCGGCGCACGGCGAACTGCGCGAGCGCCTGTTCGACGATCACTTGGCCTTCGCGTTCGGCCAGGTCGGCATAAGCCTCATAGCGCAATTCGGAGACGGCACGACCGGCGTGATGGTCGCGCACGATGCCATCGAAGGCGACTACGGCACCGCAGTGCGCATCGTCGAGTTCGCGCCGACACGCGGCGAGGTCGATCGGCTCGGCACGCAAACAGAATCGTGCGGATGCGTGGCGGTCAGTGTCCACTCAACCTCCCGACATCGGTGGCAGGAACACGACTTCGTCGCCGTCGTGCAGCGTCTGCGTCCAGGCCGCGAAACGGCCGTTCACCGCGAGTCGCACACGATCGCGCGGCATGCGAAAACCGTGGCGTGCCGTCAGTTGGTCGTACAACATCGCCGCGTCGCCCTCATGCGTCACGACTTCGGCATCGGTACCCGCCGCGTCGCGCAAGCTGGCGAAATAGCGCAGTTGCAGCTGCATCAGCGCCTCTCCCGATGGTCGAAGTCATCACGTCCACCGACTTTTGCGATCACCGCAACGCCTTCAATGCGGATCGCGTGCGACAGCGCCTTGCACATGTCGTAAACCGTTGCTGCCGCGACCTGCACGCCGATGATTGCCTCCATCTCGACGCCAGTCTTCGCAACCGCCGCGACGGTGCAACGCAGGCGCAAGACGGCATCGCCGATCCAGTCGGACTCGAAGGCGATTTTCTCGACCGGCAACGGATGACAGAACGGAATCAGTTCATGTGTGCGCTTGACCGCGAGCGTGCCACTGATGATCGCTGTATCGAGCACTGGCCCCTTGCTCGCGCGCATGTGTTGAGCGCGCAGCTTGCTCGCGACGTCCAGCGGAAATACGACGTGAGCCTCGGCGCAGGCTTCGCGACGCGTCACCGTCTTGGCGCCGACATCGACCATGCGTGGCCGACCGTCCGCATCGACATGCGTCAAACTAGACATGAGTCAAACCATCAGACATTCAGCCTCCCATCCGGAACATTTCGACGCGCGTTGCCGCCGCGCGCTCGCGTTCGGCGCGCAGTTCGCTGTAGCGATCGCCGCGCGCCTGCCACAGCGACGTGATGCGCGCCGACAAAGCAGACTCGTCGGCAAGCAATGGCCGCAAGGCCACGCCACGTGACGCAAACAGACAGGTGAACAGCTCGCCATCAGCAGACAAGCGGGCACGCGTGCAATCGCCGCAGAACGGCGCACTGACCGAGGAAATGAAACCGATCTCGCCACGACCATCGACGAATCGATAGCGTTCGGCGACTTCGCCGCGCTGTGCACGTCCGACCGGTTGCAACGGCCATTGCGCTGCGATCCGCGCATGCAATTCGGCGCTGTCGACGACTTCGGCGCGCGACCAGCGGTTGCAACTGCCAACGTCCATGTATTCGATGAAACGCAGCACATGTGAAGTGCCACGAAAATATTCGACCAGCGGCAGCACGGCTGTTTCATTGACACCGCGCTGAACCACGCAATTGAACTTGATCGATGCAAAACCCGCGCGTTCGGCTGCGGCAACGCCTGCGAGCACATCAGCGACATCTCCCTGACCGCCGCTCATGCGCCGGAACAAGTCGGGATCAAGCGCATCCAGACTGATCGTCAACCGATGCAGGCCAGCCTTGCGCAAGACATCGGCGTGGCGCGACAGCAGCGCCGCGTTCGTGGTCAGAGCCAGGTCTTCGATGCCTTCAACGCGCGCTATGCGTTCGACGATTTCCGCGAGCTCCGCGCGCAGCAGCGGTTCGCCTCCGGTGAGCCGAATCTTGCGGACGCCATGCGCGACGAAGACGCGCGCGACCGACTCGATTTCTGTCGGGCTCAGCCAGTCAGTTTTCGGCATGAACGCCGACACGCCACCGAAGCGTTCCACCGGCATGCAATAAGGGCAGCGGAAATTGCAGCGGTCGATCACTGAAATGCGCAGGTCACGCAACGGACGCTGAAGTTGATCGAGCAACACTGCGCTCATTGATGCCGCCCACCGTGTTGCGCAATCGTCGCTGCCGCCATCGCATCGCGCGGTGCCGCCAAGGCGAATGCCTCGCCGGCTGCAGCGACACGCAGGCCCGCTGTTGCGAATACCGCGCGATCAGCGTCATTGGCATAGTGGTAGACGATCATGCGTGCACGCAGTGCCTCGGGATATTCCCGCATCAAATCGTCCAGACCGGTATGCGAGGGATTGCCTTGCAAGCCGCAGTCGTGGGCGACAAGTTCCTCGCCGTCGGCATGGAAGGCGATGGTCTCGGGGATCGGCCGGGTGTCGCCGCTGTAAAGGAAACTGCCGCGCAGACTCAGACCGAACGCGGTGTGCGGCAGGTGATGGCGCACGGCGAATACATCGAACCAAAGGCCCGACCACCAGAAGCCGTGCGCACACGGAATCAACTGGAACGCGTCCCAGAAATTCGCGCCGCCCTCGGCCAACGGACTGGGATAGCTGGCGATGCGCTGCTGCAGGATCGGGATCAAGTCGGCATGCGCGAACAAGCGCACGCGACCCTTGCGCTTTGCATCGAAAAAAACGCGATAGAAAAGACGCTCAAGCCCGGCGATGTGATCGAGATGCGCATGCGTGATGTACAGCGCCTCGGGCACCGATTCATAACGCGCCAGATACGCGGTCAGCGCTTCCTGACCGCAGTCGACCATCAGCAGCGGCACGGCATCGTGTTCCAGCACGACGCAGGCCGAACCGAGCGCAGTCGCCTGGGCATTGCCGACACCAAGAAATCGCAGCGCATAGCCGCTTGGCAGATTCATCGTCGAAGTCTAGCGACCTGTGCCCCGGATCGCTGCCACGCGAGCATAGGCGTCGAGCAATTGCCGCCACGCGTGACCGTCCACGCACTGCGCATGCCCGAGCTTGCGCAACGAACGCGCGAGACGATCGAGATTGCCGCGCAACGAGGCCGCGAACGGTGCTACCCAACGCGCACGATCGAAATCGATCAGCCGCAACCGTCCATCACCGTCGATCAGGATGTTGTGCGCATTCAAGTCGGCATGCCACAGGCCTTGCGCATGGAAGCGCGCCAGCATGTCGCCGAGCGCGGCCCAGTCGACATCCTCGGCCGCATCCTGAAGTCGTTCGGCGAGTGTGCTCGACTGCGGCACCAGCAAGGTCACGAGATCGGCGCGATACCCGAGTCCGACGCGCACATAGCGGGCGGCGATCGCTTCCGGCACCGGCATACCTGCCGCGTACAATCGTCGTGTGATACGAAATTCACGCAGTGGCCGGGTGGCTTCAATACCGGTCCAGATGAACCAGTCGCGACTGAGGCGCGCAATCAAACCGCCGCGTCGGTAATGACGCACCACCGCACGACCCAGCGCGCAATCGACAATGCGAATCGCGCCGCGTCCGCGTTGCGCCAACTCGACGCCTTCAGTTTCGAACAATGCGCGCGCCACGTCTGGCGTCAATCGCACATCGCGGATCAATCCGGCATCGGCATCGATATGCAGCGCGGCGTGCGTTGCACGCGCGGAGCTCGTGGCATCATTCATGGTCGAAGTTTAGCGATGATCCCGAAGTGAGCGCAGCCGCAGAATCGATTTGCATCTTCCGACTGTCCGCCCTCGGCGATGTAACGCACATGCTGCCGCTGGTGCACCGAATCCGCGAATACAAACCCAACGCGGCGATCACCTGGATCATCGGCAAGTTCGAAGCCAAGCTGGTCGGCGATCTGCCCGGTGTCGAATTCATCGCGGTCGACAAGAATGCCGGCCTGGTTGCCGTGTGGCGTGAATTGCGCGAACGACTGCGTGGTCGCCAGTTCGACGCTTTGCTGCTTTGCCAACTCTCTGCCCGCGCCAACCTGCTCAGCACCGCGATCCACACACGCCGCCGCATCGGCTTTGATGCGGCCAAGTCGAAGGAAGGCCACGGCCTGTTCATCAACGAGCGCATCACCCGCGCAAGCGGGCGTCATGTGCTCGACACGCTGTACCGTTTCGGCGACGCGCTCGGCTTGCCCGAGTTACCGAAGCGCTGGGATATTCCGGTCAGCGCCGCCGATCATGCTTTCGCAGAACAGCACTTGCCCGGCGATCAGCCCACGCTGGCGATCAGCCCATGTTCCAGCCATGTGCTGCGCAACTGGCAAGTCGATCGCTATGCGCGCGTCGCCGAACACGCCATGCATCGACACGGCATGCGCGTGATGCTGTGTGGCGGCCCTAGCACGCTCGAGCGCTACACCGGCGCACAAATCGAAGCGGCATGCCGCGAGCCGCTGATCAACCTGATCGGCCGCGACACGCTCAAGCAGGCCTGTGCGGTCCTCGCCCGCGCAACCGCTGTACTCACGCCGGACGCCGGCCCGATGCATATCGCCAATGCGATGGGCACACCGGTACTCGGTCTGCATGCCGCGACCGACAGTGCCCGCAGTGGTCCGTATTCGGACCTGCGCTGGACCGTTGACTGCTACGAGGCTGCCGCGCAGAAATTCCTCGGCAAACCGGCTAGCACCCTGCCCTGGGGCAAGCGCGTCGAATTTCCGGGCGTGATGGATTTGATCGAGGTCGATGCCGTCAACGCGCGGTTGGATGCGCTGATGGCGTCGCACGCCAAGAACTGAGTCGCGGGAGACGCGAATCGCCGCTCCAGCGAATCCAAAATGAAAACGGCAGCCGAAGCTGCCGTTTTTTTTGCGGGCATGGCCCGCCCCTGAGTGGAGGCGGTCTAGTCCGCGACTTTCAGCTGCGCGTTGATGCTTCCCGTGCCATCGATCGCACTTGACTGCCATTCGATCAGCAGACCATGGCGCTGGCTGAGGTTCAGCCATTCGCTGACGCGGCCGTCACCATTCAGGCGCGCCTCACGCTGACCATCGAACTCGCGCACTTCCAGCGTATAACGCTGGCTGCCGATCTCGAAGCGGATCGCAGCCGTCGCATCGCGTGAGCGGGCGAGTTCCTGCAGCTCCCACATCGGCAGTGCCAGCGACAGCAACTTGCCCGCTTCTGCGACCGGCAGGGTCACCGTCACCGCGTGACGCACCACATCTTCGAACCCGTCCATGAACACGGCCTCGCCCTGCACCGTGACCGAAACAAACACATCCGCGGTCACTCCGCAGTTGTCGGTCAGACGAATGGTCAACGTATGCAGCCCTTCCGGTGCCGCATTGGTCAGCGTGATCACGCCATTCGCGGCGACAGAGACGCCGCCGGTGTAGGTGCCCGAACTGAACACCGCGACATTGGTGACGCTGCCGTTGTCCGCAGGTGCCGCCGTCGGCGTCAGTGTTCCGCCCGTCCCGACCAGAAGCGTGCCGGTCGGATACGCGGCGGTCGGCAGTGCATTCGCCGTCACGTTGACGGTGAAGTTCTCGTCATCGAACAAACCGCCGTTATCCGACGCACGCAACACCACGGTGTTGCTTCCGACCGTGGCCGAACAGGACGCAGCAACACTGCCACTGATCGCGCCGGACACGTTCGTGATGCCGGTGACACTGAGTCCAGCCGGGACCGACTGCGCGACGACCGGAATCGTCGACGCGGCCGATTGGGCATCGGTCACCGTCGCGAGCGGGCTGACACTGGTCGCCGAGCCCTGCTGGCGCGTGATTGCCGTCGCTGCGGTCAGCACCGGCGCGGTGTTGACGGTCAACTGGAATGTTCGCTTACTGGTCAGACCGCAGTTGTCGGTCGCCGTGACGGTCACGGTGTACGTGCCACCAGGCGCCGCATTGGTGATCGTCACGACGCCGGTGCCTGGGTTCACGGAAAAGCTGCCGGTGAATCCGGTTGCAGCCGCAGTGACGCTGGCAACACTGCCGGTATCGCTCGGCGCGGCGGTGGGTGTCAACGTCGTCGACGCATTCAAGTTGATCAACGCATTCCCGTACGTGCCGAGTGTCGGTGCCGTATTCGCGCTGACGTTGACCGTGAGGTTTTCGTCGTCGAACAGCAGGCCCGGATCGGTGCCTCGCAGCACGACCGTGTTCGCACCGACCGTGGCGCTACAGGCGGCAGCAACGTTGCCGCTGATCGCCCCAAGCGTGTTGGTGATGCCGGTGACGCTGATTCCAGCCGGCACCGTTTGCGCGGTGACGACGATGCTCGCCGGCGCGGATTCATTGTCGGTCACGGTGGCAAGCGCAGAAACGCTGCCGGCACTGCCGGCCTGACGATTCAGCGCCGCCGCCGCGGTCACCGTCGGTGCGGTGTTGGCATTGCTCACCGCCAATTGGAACGTCGCCGTCGTCACCGCGTTGCAGGCATCCGTCGCCGTCACCGTGACCACATAATTCCCGACCGGACCCGCATTGCTGACGGTAACGACGCCGGTCACCGGATTCACCAGCAGCCCACCGGTGAAGCTCGGCGCTGTGGCGGTGATCGAACTGATCGTGCCGTTATCAATCGGTACCGCGTTTGGCGTCGCAGTTGTCCCGGCCCCGGTGATCGCACTGGACGTTGGGTAAACGCCAAGCACCGGCGCCGTATTGGCGCTGACATTCACCGTCAGGTCGGCGTCGGTGGACGAGTTGCCGCCGTCCGTCACGCGCAAGCCGACGAGGTTGGCACCGGTGGCGGCCGAGCAACTAGCGGCCACATCGGCCGTGATCGCACCGCCGGTGTTGACGATGTTGCTGACGCTGATGCCAGCGGGCACCGTCTGCGTCATCACCATTAGACTACCTTCGGCCGTTTCAGTGTCGGTCACCACGGCAATCTGCGAATTGCTCGCCGCCGTATCCTGCTGACGGGTGATGCCGCCTGCGGTCGGCGTGATACCGGGTGCGGTGTTTGGATCAACCAGTTCGTCGGCACCGATTTCCGGCGCCGGCGCGGTGCGCGGATCGCCATCGATATCAGCGGTCACGCCGGCAATCGTTCGCGCGCCGGCCGGAGTGATCGATATGCTCGAGTACGAGGTGGGTCCCAATCCGCTCGCGTTCAAGACTGCCGGCACCGTTTCGGTCGTGTTGCCGACAACGGAGACGGTGATCGCACCGGTATGCGTACCGGCGTTGATGGCGCCAAACGCCGTTCCCAAGTCCGGGTAGCTGCCGGCGCCAGGGTTCACGGTGACGTTCTGCGCAAATGCGGTTGATGCGAAGCCCAGCGCGAGCGCGAGCAATGCGCGTATGGTTTTGCGAATGACCATGATTCCCCCGGACAGACAAGTTGACGACAAACAGCAATTCGGCTGAAACCGGGTTGTCACCCACAATGTGACAAGCAGTTTCGTGCGTCGCTTTGTATCACGTCCGTGTTCGCGAATAGCAACCGTTCAGTTTGGCGGAATTACCCGCAGATCACGCCTGCGGCTTGGCGCGGTAATCCTGATAACTCTTCTCTTCGACCAAGGCCGAACCGAGCTTCAGGTTGATGTCCCGCTTGATGCGCGCGCGCTCGTCGTTCTCGAAATAGACGGCGCGTGCCAGACGGATGAATTCGGCGTCGAACAACTGCTTTGATTCCTGGATGCGGATGTCGTCTTCGATCACCCACAGGCGTTCGTTGACCGACTTGAGTGCAGCAAGCAGTTCACCGATATCGACCAGCGATTGCGGTGCGGCATTCCAGCTGGCACGCAGTTCGTCGAGTTCCCGGCGAACATTGACCAACTTGCCCGGATCGCTCATGCGTTCCGCCTTGATTTCAAGAATCGAGAGCTTGTCGAGCAATTCGCCAAATGACACCGGTGCCGAAATCAGACTCATCGCAAACGCTCCGTCGAGCTGCACGCCGACGCTGAAAGAACAATGTCGATGCAGCGCAAACAAAAATGTGTTGTTTCAACAGCGCCCATTCCGTATCATCCGCGCCCTTCACAGCGGCGAGCTGCTGTGTGCGTCATCGGAGAGGTGGCAGAGTGGTCGATTGTACCTGACTCGAAATCAGGCGTGCGTGTAAACGCACCGAGGGTTCGAATCCCTCCTTCTCCGCCAGATTGAATCAAGCCCCGCGAGGGGCTTTTTTCATGCCCGACGTTCGTGGTTGCGCCGGTTTGACGCGCGTGTGCACTGTCGGCGCCGCCGCCTTTACAGCTCTACAAAGCGGCGCTAGGCTCGTTTTCATCCTTTCATCGCGATATCGAGATATTTATGCGCCGCCGCTGCTGTCGAATGCCGGTTTTCCGATTGCATTCGAAGCCAAATTCATCAGGAAACCAGCAGCCATGACGCTCACGCAACTTCGTTTCATCGTCGCCATCGCAGACGCCAATCTCAATATCACGCAGGCTGCGGCCAAGGTGCATGCGACCCAACCCGGCCTCTCGAAACAACTCAAGCAGCTGGAAGACGAGCTCGGCTTCCAGCTGTTCACGCGACGCGCGCGCAGCATCGAAGCGATTACACCGGCCGGCGAAAAAGTGCTGAAGCATGCGCGCATCGTGCTGGCCGAGGCCGCCAACATTCGCGCCGTCGCCGCAAATCTGCGCCGCGAGGCGGAAGGCGAGCTGCTGATTGCGACCACGCACACCCAGGCCCGCTACGTACTGCCGCGTCCGCTCGCGGTGTTGAAGCAGCGCTTTCCGCAAGTCGCGCTGCATGTCGCACCCGGCGGCGATGCCGAAACCATCGCGCGCCACGAAAAAGGCGAAGCCGACATCGCCATCGTCAGCAGCTCCGGTACGCCTCCGCATGCCGACTTGACGCTGCCGATCTATCGCTGGGACCGCATCGTGCTGGTGCCGCGCGCGCATCCGCTGACACAACTTGGGCGCGTGTTGACGCTGGCTGATATCGCTGCGCATCCGCTGATCAGCTACGAGTCAAGCCGCGCGGCCGACTCGTCGCTGCGGCGCGCTTTTGCCGAAGCCGGGCTCACGCCCGAAATCAGCGTCACCGCGCGTGATGCTGATCTGATCAAGACCTATGTGCGCACCGGCCTTGGCGTCGGCATCGTTGCGGAAATGGCGATCGACGCCAGCGACAGCGATCTCGTGGCCCTGCCCGCGCGCGGCCTGTTCCCGACCTGCACGACCTGGTTGCTGATCCGCAAGGATCGTGTGCTGCGTGACTACGCCGAAGCTTTGATCAGCACGTTGATCCCGGATATCGACCTGCGCGATCTGCGCCGCGCCCTGCACGACAACGCGCCGTTGGCACTGACTGCCCAGCATTGGACCGAACGCGCCGACCTGTCGAAACCAGCCCCCATCGCGGAATTTCAGATCTAAAAACTTGCCCAATGCGCCACCTGGGTTCACAGTTCGTGATCATGCGCACGGCGACCACGGGCATTTCCGCCCAAGGTCCGTCGTCAGGTCTCCGGGGATTTCATCTGTGCAACCTCCACGCTTGACGATCGCGCTCGCCGCGCTACTTGCTCTCACTGACGGTGCCGCGGCCCAAGCGCCGCCCGAAGCCCTGTTGCGTGACGGCTTTGAGTCTGTCGCCGATCGCAGCTTCTTCGAGCCCTTCACCTGATTTGGCGACCACGCCGCGACGATCAACCACAGCGTCGATCCCGATCACGCCGGAACCACCGTCTGGTGGAACGAAGACAATTGGGACGTCGGCGGCGACTCCAGCTGGAATGCAGTTTCATTGCTTGAAGGCATCACCGGCTATCACGTCGACATTCACAAGTCGGCGACGACAAATCCGCGCGATGGCGAAAATTTGTCACCACCGCGCACTGGTGGGAGATCGCGCTGACGCCGACAACCGGTTCGGTGATCAGCGGCCAGAACACCTCGGTACCGGCCCTCGTCGCACGCCCGCCGTTGCATGCGCGCTTCGATGTGCACCGCACCGTGAACGGCGTGTTGCAGAAAATCCCGATGGACCTGCTCGTCGGAACATGTGTAACACGACGCGGTCGGCGTGCCCTGGCCAGAGGTGCATGTCGCCCTGCTCGGCGTCGCCTACCAGGCCGACCATCACCCGCAGGACCCGGCCTGCTATCAGGGCTGGTCGCGCGAACTGGTGTGGCGCGATGTCCGTGTCAGTCCGGTCAAATACGCGAGCACCTCGATCGCGCCGCGCAACACTCTGACGACGAATGTGCGCCGCGAACTCGGTTGGATGGCCTACGACCTGCGCGATATCCAGCGCTTCGGCGCAGCCGTCGAAGGCGCGCCGCAAGAGAATCCCGATGACTACTCGCCCTGGGGCCATGCCGCGTTCTCGTCGATCGACCTGACCGCCTGACCGCCCGGCCGATGGCATCGAACCCGGTCTCGGAGAAGACGCTATCGGTAAACCTGACAGCCGCGCAGGCCGCATCCGCATTGTCGCGACTCGTATACGACATCAAAGGCAGCGGCACTGCGACGCTGCATGTCAATGGCACACCCGTGGGCACCATTCCAGGTTCCGACAGCCTGCGCTACGACGCGCAAACCGACAACGGCCTGCCCTTCGAATGGGTGCATCTGGAGTTCGCGCAGGATTGACCGCAGTGGCCGCCATGAATCGGATCATGGCCGCAGCGGTCCCACTGCCACCACGTCAGCAGTCTGGATAACACGCACTTGTGTAGGATCGGGACGTCGTAAGCGCGCGTATGCCGGCATTCCCGCCGGCACGACCGTTTGCGACAATCCTCACAGGAGATCACCATGGGTTTTTTCAACAGTATTCTCGAGAAACTCGGGATTGGCAGCGCTGCTGCCGCTACCCCGGCACCAGCACCGAAGGCGCCAGCCCCGAAGACCACCACTTTGCCGCCGGGGCGTCCGAGCGCGCCTCCCGTTGCCGCACCACCAAAACCCGTGGCCGTCGTCGATGTGGTTGCGAAGCTAGAGCAGCTCGCCAAGGCGAATGCGCAGAAGTTGAATTGGAAAACCTCGATCGTCGATTTGCTGAAGTTGCTCGACATCGACAGCAGCCTAGGCGCGCGCAAGGAACTCGCCAAGGAATTGGGTTGCCCGGCAGCGATGATGGGCGATTCCGCAAAAATGAACGTCTGGCTGCACAAGACCGTCCTCGCGCGCATCGCCGCAAATGGTGGCAACGTGCCCAAGGATCTGCTCGATTGAGCGACTGCTGAGTTTCAATCACGTCTGATCACGCGTCAGCGGTAACGGCCCCGGGCCGCCGTCGCGAGATCGTTGTCGGCGCAACGCGTTTCGCTTGTTGCGCCCTACTAATGTTCGACCGCTACGTTTGATCCGCGCAGGACATCAGCGGCGCCGCCAATGCATTGCGCACCGTTCCCGTCGCAGCGTCTTCCACCCAGACAATCACCGACGCATTCTCATCGCGCAGATCAGCCGGAAGCTTGAGTGTCGCGGTCGCAAGTCGCGAGATTTTCATCGCCTGATAGGCACGCACGACGTGGTCATGGTGCAGCGTCTTGCCGGCGTTCTCGCCATCGCGGATGTCGCTGCTCAGTTGATTTTCGGTGACGACGAAGATCGCGCGCCGCTCGCGATCGCGTGCAGCCGTGGTTTCCAGTTTGACGTCGAGTCGTGCCTGACCGATTCGCGTTGCGCGCAAGGACAATGACACTTCGCCAAGGCCGATCGGCTCCGGCACGCCACGCGCCCAGCGTTTGTAGTCGCGTCCGTTGACATGCACTTCCGGGGTGTAGACGGTGCGCCGCAGTTGTTTCCCGGCGATCTCGTGCTGGCGCTCGCTGTATCGAGCGTCCGAAAACCGGTCCGGCCAACCGAGGTCGTTCCAGTAATCGACATGGAACGCAACGGCGATGCGTTGCGGATTGGGCGCGAGCTTGCTCAACCACGCATCCGCCGGTGGGCAGGACGAACAACCTTCGGAGGTGTACAACTCGATCAACTGCACGCGCAGTGGCCCGCTCTTCACGCTGCATTGTGCATGCGCGGCAATTGCAACGAACAACATCAGCACTCCCGATCCGATCCGCAGCATCGTGTCCTCCACAGTTCTGGAAGACCATCTTAGACGACGCTTGTTTACAGCGGCTCGTGCAGCACGCCGCGCATCATCATCACGGCATGTCCGGAAACATGCACGGCGACGACTTCGCCGGCACGTTTCTCGGCGCGGCCGAGCAACAGACTCGGTCGACCCATATCGACGCCCTGCTCGATCCGCCAACTGAATTCAGCGTCGCTTTCCGGGCGCAGACTCGCCAGCAGCGCGATCGTCGCCGCCGCAGCGCTACCGGTCGCCGGGTCCTCATTCATGCCGTCGAGCGGCGCGAACATGCGCGCATGCAACTCACCGGAGACCGCACCTTGGACATAAGCGAACACGCCATCGACGCCGATTGGCGGCAGCACGCGCTCGTGCACGACGAGATTCGGCTTGGCCCGTCGCAACGCATCGCGTGACGCCACTTCAACGACCAGAAACGCGAGCCCGACCGACGCTACTTGCGGCGGATGCGCCTTGTCACGCAACTCAGCTTCGGTCAGCGACAGACAAGCCGCAGCCTCGTCAATACTGACCGACGAACGCAGGGACAAGCGCTCCGGCGCCGTCAACTCGGCGCCAACGACACGGCCGTCCTGCAACAGCAATCGCACCGGCACCAACCCCGCGGCTTCCTCGAATACGAAACGCTCTGGACAGGCCTCACCGCGCGCTTCCAACTCGCGCGCCAACACCACTGCCGTCCCGACATTCGGATGCCCCGCGAACGGCACCTCGCCACCCGGCGTGAAGATCCGCACCCACGCCGTGTGCTGCGCATCGTGCGGCGGCAACACGAACGTCGTCTCCGAATAATTGAATTCGCGCGTGATCGCGTGCATCTGCGCGGTCGTCAGTCCTTCGGCATCCAGCACAACCGCCAGCGGATTGCCGCCGAAAGGCTTATCGGTGAAGACATCGGTGGTGACGTAGCGGCGGTGCATGGGCGACTCCGAAGATGTTCTGGATCAGGATGCTGACGCGCACCATTTGCGTCGTCCAGCCGATATCCGTTCGCCCTGAGCCTGTCGAAGGGATATCTTCCAGGCCGGAATATCCTCGGCTCACCCGGCAGCTGTCGCAAATGGAAACGATTTCGGCCCCCACGACAGAACTATGGAATGCTCACCTGTGCTTGGAACAGGATTGCGTTCGAAGCAGCATGCTGCTGGCGTTGGATCGGTTCATCGACGCATTCGTCTGCGAGACCCCGGTATTGCAAGAGAGCTGGGCCATCAGCTTCGCTGGATCAATCGCTGATCATCGGCACGACATGGCAGTGCGCATGCCGCTGTTTCGCCGAGTACTGCTCCCACATCTAACGACCGGCGTTCTCGAGAGCAGACCAGGCTGCGCGCGCTGGCTCGCACACTTCGGGCCACTGTTGGCTCGGGTGAACGATTCGAGGCTTCCTGAGCAGTTGCAGAATGTCGTCGGATTATTGAAGGCCGCGCTGGCACTGGATCCACAAGACCAAGCCGCGAGACAGCAACTCGTCGAGACGCATGCGTCGTATATGAACTACACGCTGCACGAACTCCCTGCGGGTGTTTTGTACGGTATGGACGGCGCGAACTTGAGCGAGTGCGACGAACTTCTGGAGTTACTGTCGGAATTTACGAGCCACATCGAACTTCTGAATCAACGCGACATTTACGCCAAGCTCGTCGACGAATGCGAGCTCCACTATAACGCCTATCGCGCCTATCTCAGCGCCGGCCGTGCGGGATGCTCGTACGAGCGGTTCGTGGAATCACGCATGCAACCCACACTCCCGCACCAGTCCTGAGAATCGCGTGTCTTCTTCGCGCATGCCTTCAACCAAACGCTGGGTGCTGTGGGTGTCGCCGATGCTGATGTAGCCGTCGTGCCAGAGCGGGTGGTACGGCAGGTTGTGGGTTTGCAGGTATTGCCAGACGTCGCGGTCGCGCCAGTCGGCGAGCGGGTGGACTTTCCAGCGCCCGTCGCGGAGTTCGAGGAAATCGATGCTTTCGCGGGTTTGTGTCTGCGCGCGGCGGATGCCGGTGAACCAGGTACGCGCGTCCAGATCCTCCAGCGCACGTTGCATCGGCTCAACCTTGCGGATGCGGTTGTAGAACTGGATGGCTTCGCGACCCTGCGTCCACAGCGGGCCGTACTGCGCTTCCATCTGCGTCGGTGTGATCGCGGCGCGCCAGGTGTTGAGGTTCAACTTCAGACGCTCGCTGAGCTCGGCCACGAACTGCCAGGTTTCCGGAAACAGATAACCGGTGTCGATCAGGATGACTGGCAGATCTGGCCGACGTGAAGTCAACATGTGCAGCGACACTGCGGCCTGTGCGCCGAAGCTCGACGACA
>JAYUXS010000402.1:0-3190 GCA_043752845.1 Lysobacterales bacterium
CGGGATTGCCGGAGGCGGCGTGCGTCGAAATCGCACGTTCGTCGCGCACGGCGATCGCGGCCGATCTCGACTGGCTCGATGCCGCGCCCGCCCGCTGCCTGCTGACGCTCGCCGATGCCGACTATCCGCCGTTGTTGCGGCGCCTGAACGATGCGCCGCCGCTGCTGTTCGTCGAAGGTGATTTGAATGCACTGTGGCGCGCGCAGATCGCGATGGTCGGCAGCCGCAACGCGAGCCGCGCCGGCTGCGACACGGCGCGCGATTTCGCGACGCACTTCGCACGCCTCGGCATGGTCATCACCAGCGGGCTCGCCGAAGGCATCGACGCGGCGGCGCATCTCGCCTGTCTGGATGCCGGTGGCAGCACCATCGCGGTGTGCGGTACTGGCCTTGATCGCATCTACCCGGATCGACATCGCGCGCTCGCGCAACGCATCGTCGCGCACGGTGCGCTGATCTCGGAGTTCCCGATCGGCACGCCACCCTTGCCGGAACATTTCCCGCGCCGCAATCGCATCATCGCCGGCCTGACGCTTGGCACCCTGGTCGTCGAAGCCTCGTTGAAGTCGGGCTCGCTGATTACTGCAAGACTGGCCGGTGAATACGGCCGCGATGTCTTCGCGGTGCCGGGTTCGATCCACGATCCGCGCGCCCGCGGTTGCCATCAACTGATCCGCAACGGCGCCGTGCTGGTGACCGAAGCGCGTGACGTCATCGAAGCGCTGCAACCGATTGGTCATGAACTCGGCGACGTGTTGCGTGCACGCCTCGCGACGCAAGTGCAGTCACAAACGGAGACACCGGCACCCGATGCCGCCAATGGTCGGCTGCTGGATGCCATCGGGTTTGCTGCGACCGACTTTGACAGTCTCGTCACGGCCACCGGGTTGACCGCGGGCGCGATCTCTTCCATGCTGATGTCGCTCGAACTGGACGGGCACGTCGCCGATCTCGGCGGCGGTCGCTACCAACGACTCGCGCGGTGAAGCTTGGTTGAATCCTCAAGGATTTCCAAAGCCCGACCCGAACCGCATCACGAAGCGCGGCAACAACCGACTCCCTCCAAAACCGACTCCCCCGAAATCCGATGCCGAACAGGCATCGTCACCTTGCCCGCAGCCCACATGAGGAGTGCACCGTGAAGGAATCCGTGCTGTCGGTACTCGTCTACCTGTTCCGCAATTATTTCCTCGGTGAACCCGATGCCGTGCACGATCGCGACTCGTTGCAGTCGGAATTGATCGACGCCGGTTTTGACGCCATGCAGATCGGCAAGGCCTTCGACTGGCTCGCCGAATTGCAAGATGAGGGCCAGCCATCGCCGCAGTTGCTGGGTAAACAGCCGATCCGCATCTATGCGCCCGAAGAGATCGACCAGCTCGATGCCGAGTGCCGCGGTTTCCTGATGACGCTCGAGAGTCGCGGTGTGCTCGATGCCGAAGCGCGCGAGCGTGTGATCGAGCGCGCGCTGGCGCTTGAACAGTCGCCGGTCGATCTCGCCGACATCAAATGGGTGGTGTTGCTGGTGCTCTACAACAGCCCGGATCGCGAGGCTGGCTATGCCTGGATGGAGTCGGAATTGCTGTGCGCGAAGGTCGCGCGCAACTGATTCCGGGCGTTCATGGCTTGACAGCACTAGGCGCGGCATGAATCACTGAGTGAAGCGGGCTGAAAGAAGCATGCGCGCGCGCGCACGAGGCTTCTGGCGGTTTTTCGTCATCGGCCGGCAATGGAATTTCCATCAACTAGGACGCTGTGTCGCCTGTCCGGCACGGCTTTGGAACTATGGCCAAGAACCTGCTCATCGTGGAATCGCCTGCCAAGGCGAAGACCATCAACAAATATCTCGGCAAGGATTTCCACGTCCTCGCTTCCTACGGTCATGTCCGCGATCTGGTGCCGCGCGAAGGTGCGGTCGACACCGAGCGCGACTTCGCCATGCGCTACGAACTGATCGAGAAGAACGAGAAGCATGTCGAGGCGATCGCGAAAGCCGCGAAGCAGGCCGACTCGCTTTATCTCGCAACCGACTTGGATCGCGAGGGTGAGGCGATCAGCTGGCACATCAGCGAGATCCTGCGCGAGCGGGGCTTGCTCGAAGGCCGCAAGGTGCACCGCGTGGTGTTTTCGGAAATCACACCGAAAGCGATCAGCGAAGCGGTGGCGCATCCGCGCCGCCTGCAGATCGATCTGG
The DNA here is from genome assembly GCA_043752845.1 of Lysobacterales bacterium. Lineage (GTDB taxonomy): Bacteria > Pseudomonadota > Gammaproteobacteria > Xanthomonadales > Ahniellaceae > JADKHK01. The sequence goes on from JAYUXS010000402.1 coordinate 2,195, forward strand.
TGAATGCGCAACAGGCGCGCCGCGCGCTCGACTATCTGGTCGGCTTCAATCTCAGCCCGGTGCTGTGGCGCAAAGTGCAGACCGGCTTGTCGGCCGGACGCGTGCAGTCGCCGGCATTGCGCCTGATCTGCCAGCGCGAGGAAGAGATCGAAGCCTTCGTCGCCCAGGAATACTGGTCGATCGCGGCGCAGTGTTCGCATGCTGCGCAAGCTTTCGATGCGCGCTTGCTGCGCTACGACGGCCACAAGGTCGAGCAATTCACCTTCCGCGACGGCGCTGCCGCAGAAGCCGCGCGCGCGGAACTGGTGCGTGCCGCAAACGGCACGTTGAAGGTCGCTGAAGTGGTGCGCAAGCAACGTCAGCGCAAACCGTCGCCGCCGTTCATTACCTCGACCCTGCAACAGGAAGCCGCCCGCAAGCTCGGTTTCGGTACCAGCCGCACCATGCGTCTGGCCCAGGGCCTGTATGAAGGTGTGGCGCTCGGCGCCGAAGGCCAGGTGGGCCTGATCACCTACATGCGTACTGACGCGGTGCATCTCGGCGTCGACGCCGTCACCGAACTGCGCGAAGTGATCGCAAAGCGCTATGGCGCGAAGGCCTTGCCGGACACGCCGAACATCTACAAGACCAAGTCCAAGAACGCGCAGGAAGCGCATGAGGCGATCCGCCCGACCACGGCTTGGCATACGCCGGAATCGGTGGCCACTTATCTCAATCCGGATCAGCTGAAATTGTACGAGTTGATCTGGAAGCGCACCGTCGCTTGCCAGATGGCGCCGGCGTTGATGGAGACGGTGTCGGTCGATCTCGCCTGCGGATCGAAGCACGCGTTTCGCGCGACCGGCACGACGGTGATCGAGCCCGGCTTCCTCGCCGTGTACGAGGAAGGTCGCGACCAGAAAACAGAGGACGACGACGACGAAGGTCGTCGCTTGCCATTGATGAAGGAAGGCGATCTGGTACCGGTGGCACAGGTGCTTGCCGATCAGCATTTCA
>JAYUXS010000403.1:0-3184 GCA_043752845.1 Lysobacterales bacterium
TGATCATGCGGGCTTCCTGCGGTCCGAGGCCACACGTGCGATCTCGACACGATTGCGCCCGAGATCCTTGGCGCGATAAAGCGCGTCGTCAGCGGCGGCGATCAAGGCGCTGAGCGACACCGCCTTGGTTTCGCTCATTTCGGCAAGGCCGATACTCGCCGTCAAATTCAGCGCCTGGCCTTCGAGCACCGACAATTTTCGCGCCACGGAAAGACGCAGTCGTTCGGCGGTGACCATGGCCTCGTCGGCACTCGCGCCCGGCAGTGCGGCGATGAATTCCTCGCCGCCATAACGGCCGAGTGGATCGCCGTCGCGCATTTCGTCGCGGAGTGCATGCGCGGCGGCAATCAAGACGCGGTCGCCGAACTGATGTCCCAAGTTGTCGTTGATCAGTTTGAAGCGATCCAGATCGATCAGTATCAGCGTGAGCTTGCCGCCCTCGCGTTTCTTCTGATCAAACAACTCGATCATCTGCTGCATCACCCGGCCGCGATTGGACAGGCTGGTGAGCTGATCGGTGGTGGCGGCGTGGAACAGTTCGTTCGTCTGCTCGGTCAGGCGCACATTCGCAGAGCGCAACGCGTGATCCTGAGCGGAAATCGCCGTGTTCTTTTCAAACAGCAGGTGCGCCGTTTGCCGCGCCACACGCCAGCGCCAGATGACGACGACAAGCATCACCAACAGCATGCCGATGAAGCCGACACCGATGCGTCGCCGCAAAGTCTCGGTACGCAGACTCAATTCCTTGAGCGAGTTGTCGAGCCGCAGCATCTCCACCTGGCGTTCGGCGCGCTCGCGTTCCTGCTTGAGTTCGAGCACCGCCAAACGTCGCGCCGCAGTCAAACCCAGCAGTTCTTCACGCAGCACCGAGCGCTGGCGGGCGTAAAGCAACGCCTCGCGCACCGCGCCGCGTGACTCAAGCAGAGTCTCAATGGCTTTGTAGGCGGCGTGGATCTGCGGTTTCAACTTTGCGCGTGTGAGGTATTCGAGTGAGCGCGCATAGGCACTCTCCGCAGCGGCCAGTTGTCCTTGACCGGCGAGCAAGTCGCCGCGATACAGCAGGGCGCGACCGAGCACATCGGACTGGCGCATTTCTTCGCCCAGAGACAACGCGGCATCGACTTCGGTCACCGCTTCAGACCAGCGTTTCAGCGTGATCAGTGCGCGCGCAGCTTCCAGCCGCTCGAGTGCCACGCCTTGCTTGTCGCCGAGTCGAACATCAATCTTCATCGCCTGACGTGCCGTGTCCAGGGCCTGCACCGCTGCACCGATATCGTTCAGCAGGGTGGCGTAGCTGCCAAGTGCCGAGGGCAGCGCGGCGGGATCGTACTCAAGCCGCGCCGCAGCGATGGCGCGCTCCAGATACTCGCGCGCTGACTGCGTGTCCTCGATCTCGCGATAGAGCAGACCGATATTGCGGTAGGGCACGTCGACGCGATAACCAGGGCCAAGTCGCTGCCTGATCTCGAGTGCCTGCAATTGGTGGTCCATCGCCTCCGAAAAACGCCCCATATCGCGCTGTACGGTACCGATATTGACCAGTGCCAGAGCGGCATCGGCCGGACGCCCTGCGGCGCGCGCAATGCTCAGCGACTCCTGATGGTGGTTCAGCGCATCCTCGAGATTGCCGCGGCGCCTTGCAATGCGTCCAAGAAAGCTGGACGAATGCGCGAGATAGCCAGCGTGCGACTGAATGCGCGCGACCTCGCCGAGTTGGTTGGCGACATCGATTGCGGCATCGTAGTCGCCGGCGACGATGCGGTTTTCGGCCAGCATCTGCAGCACGAACATGCGCCGTTGCGGATTGTCAGTTGCAGCCAGCGCAATGCGCCAATGATGATCGGCCTGAGCGTTGTCATGCGTGGCGGCATGCGCGATCGCCGCGGTGACATGGGCGTAGAACCGGCCATGTGCACCGAGCGCGAGGTGACGCAGTTCCAGCGCGCGATCGACACCGCCACGCCAGACGTCCGTGCCCAGTGGCGCTACATCGTCCGCGCGCAGTGATGTGCTCAGCACGGCTATGGTCAGCAGAAGCGAGCGAATAGTTCGGTTCAAACGCAAATCCCGTTGTAGCGTAACGATCATAGCGGGCGCCGACTGCGTTCATGCGGCACGGGTATACTCCGCGCCCACTTTTTCCCGGTTCCGCGACATGTCTCTTGCACAGCCCAAAATCGGATTCGTCAGTCTTGGTTGCCCTAAGGCACTGGTCGATTCCGAGCGCATCCTCACCCAATTGCGCGTCGAGGGCTACCAGATCGTGCCGAGCTACGCCGCCGCCGATGTCGTCGTTGTGAACACTTGCGGCTTCATCGACGCCGCGGTCGAGGAATCGCTCGATGCCATCGGCGAAGCCATGGCCGCGAACGGCAAGGTCGTGGTCACCGGCTGCCTCGGCAAGCGCGCGGACCTGATCCGCGAGAAATATCCGGACGTGCTCTCGATCTCCGGGCCGCAGGACTACGCCAGCGTGATGTCGGCCGTGCACGCGCAATTGCCGCCAAAGCACGATCCGTATCTCGATCTGGTGCCGCCGCAAGGCATCAAGCTGACGCCGAAGCACTATGCCTACCTCAAAATTTCCGAAGGCTGCAATCACCGCTGCACGTTCTGCATCATCCCGTCCATGCGCGGCGATTTGGTGTCGCGACCGATCGACGAGGTGCTGCTCGAAGCTCAGAGACTGGTCAAGGGCGGCGTCAAGGAATTGCTGGTGATCTCGCAAGACACCAGCGCTTATGGCGTCGACATGAAATATGCGACGCGGCGCGTCGGCGCACGCGACATCGAGACACGCATGCAGAGCCTGTGCGAAGGTCTCGGCGAACTCGGCGTGTGGACGCGACTGCATTATGTTTATCCGTATCCTCATGTCGATCACGTGATTCCGCTGATGGCCCGGGGCAAGGTGCTGCCGTACCTCGATATTCCGTTCCAGCATTCGAGTCAGCGCATCCTGAAATTGATGAAGCGCCCGGCCAGCGGCGAGAGGAATCTGGACCGCATCCGCGCCTGGCGCGCGGCGTGTCCGGAGCTGACGATTCGCAGCACCTTCATCGTCGGTTTTCCCGGTGAAACAGAAGCCGAGTTCGAAGAGTTGTTGTCGTTCCTCGATGAAGCCCAACTTGATCGCGTCGGTGCCTTTGCCTATTCGCCGGTTGCTGGTGCCAAGGCCAATGAA
>JAYUXS010000404.1:0-7419 GCA_043752845.1 Lysobacterales bacterium
GGCGCATGCAGCAGCTTGTTGGTCAGGGTATTGGCGAGAAAATCGAGCGCGGCTTCGGCGTCGCGGCCGTTTTTCAGCATCTGCCGCGCACGTTCGAGCAACTCGTCGCGATGCTGTTCCGCGTCGATACGCATCTTCTGGATCGGGCCGTGGCCGTCATAAGCGCGCAGCCACTGCATGAAACTTTCCGCCGCCAGTCCGACGATCTCCTCGGCCTCATTCGCGGCTTCGCGCCTTGAACGCATGGATTCGTCGATGGAACGGCCGACATCATCGACCGTGGACAAGTAGATGTCCTCGAGTGTGGCCACGTCCGCGGCGATATCGCGTGGCACCGCAAGGTCGAGCATGAACTGTGGCCGGTGCCGACGCGATTTCAGAGCGCGCGCGGCCATCGCCTTGCTGATGATCGGTTCGCGCGCTGCGGTCGATGCAATGACGATGTCGGCATCCGCGAGCGCTGTTTCGATGTCATCAAGCGCAATGGCGCGGGCGTTGAAGCGCTCGGCCAGCAGGCGTGCGTTCGCGAGCGTGCGGTTGGCGACGACGATGCGCCTGGCTCCGGCTTCGACGAGATGGCGTGCGCACAATTCGATGGTGTCGCCAGCGCCGATCAGCAGCACGCCGGTCGCATTGAAATCGGAAAAGATGCGTTTCGCGAGCCGCACGGCGGCCGATGCCACCGATACCGGGTTGGTGCCGATGCGCGTTTCCGTGCGTGCTCTTTTCGCCACGCTGAAGCTCTGCTGAAACAGGCGCTCGAGCGCGGCGTCGAGTCCGCCGGCATCACGTGCCAGGTGATACGCGGTTTTCACCTGGCCGAGAATCTGTGGTTCGCCGAGAACCATGGAATCGAGCCCAGTGGCGACGCGAAACAGGTGGCGAACCGCGGCCTCGTCTTCGTGGCGGTAGAGAAATCCGTCGAGCCGCCCCGGCGACAGCTGAAAATGTCGATGCAGCCATGCACTCGGCAGCGACTCTGCGCCGCTGTCGACGCGGCAATACAATTCGGTGCGATTGCAGGTCGAGATCACTGCGGCCTCATGCACACCGGTCATTGCCTGCAATTCGCGCAGCGCGTCGGCGACACGGTCATCCGCCAACGCCACCTGCTCGCGCAAAGCGAGCGGGGCGGTCTGATGATTGAGTCCGAGGGCGATCAGGGGCATGGCGTGAGAAGATTGGCAGATGCGAATTGTCGATGCCTATGCCCGCAGGGGCAACCAAATTAGTGATTCAGGCTATCGCGCGGCAATGCCGCGTGTGTTGATCCTGGTCATTTTCGCGCTTGTCGCAGCCTGCGCAGCACCGGTGCGCGAAGCGCCACGATTGGATATCGCTGCGCCGCCGTTGCAAGCGGACGACCTGGCCCTGATCGAGCGCGTGCAGGCGGAATACGCCCTGCAAGGCGGTGATCGGGTCGCGGCGGCGGAACGATTGGCGCAGGCCGCAATCCTGAGTGACGACCCAAAACAAAGCTTGAGCGCGCTGCGTGCCGCGATGCTTGCGAATCGATTGCCGGCCGCCGAGGTCCTGCTCGCGCGCTGGCGCGGACTCGAGCCCGATGCGCCTGCATTGCCTGCTTACACTGCCGCGCTGGCGCTCGCGAAAGGCGACAGTGCCGGTGCGCATGCGGCGGCTGATCAAATGACGCCGGAGGCCGAAGCCCGTCGCCGTCTGGCCGAGGCCCTGCGCTGGATTGCGTCGCTGGAGCGCGTGCTGCCCTTCGTCGAAGTGCGGCTCGAACGCAGCAATGACGTTGAGACCTGGTTGCACTGGGCTGCGTTTGCGCGCGATCGCCGTGCGCCGGAAACGGCGATGCGCCTTGCTGATCTCGCGACCCGAAAATTCCCCGAGCACGCGCGCGCCTTCTACCTGCGCGCGGCGTTGTTGCGCGAACGCGATCCGGCCTCGGCCCGCGCGGATCTTGAGCGTGCGCTGGCACTGGATCCGGGCTCGGCGAACATCCGCTTGTCGCTCGCGCACGCGCTGGACGCGAGCGGTGATGCGGCCGCTGCGGCGGCTGTTGTCGCCGGCATTACGCCGGTGACCGACGAGAGCGTCGCCGCAGAAATCGGCTATGCCGCGCGTTCGGCATCCCGGGCGCCGTTGATCCGCGCCTACCAGCATCTTTCGGCGCTGTCGCTGCCGCATCCGGCAGGGCGCTTGATGCTGCTCGGCAATGTGGCGGAACTCATCGCACAAAAGGCCGAGGCCGAACGTTGGTACGCCGCAGTGCCCAAGGGCGAGTTGCAGGTCAATGCGCAACTGCGGCTCGCGCACTTGCGCTTCGCCGCCGGCGACGCCGCTGCGGCGCGACGCATCCTGCTCGATCTGCGTGCGGCGGGTGTCCTGGCGCGCGACGCCCTGGTCCGCACCTATCTGCTCGAAGGCGAAATCGTTGAACGCAGTGACGGTGCTGCCGCTGCGGTCGACGTGTTCAACGCCGGACTGCAGACGCTCTCCGACGACGGCGAACTGATGTATTCGCGTGCGCTGATGTTCGCCGAACTCGAACGCTACGACGACATGGAGCGTGATTTGCGCCGGCTTATTGAACTCGACCCCGGCAATGCCGATGCCTACAACGCCCTCGGTTACACCTTGGTTGACCGCAACGTGCGGCTCGACGAAGCGGCCGCGTTGCTGGACAAGGCGAAGCAGTTGCAACCCGACAGCCCCGCCTTGCTCGACAGTCTCGGCTGGCTGGCGTTTCGGCGCGGAGATCTCGATACCGCACTGGAAAAGCTGCGCGCGGCACACAGCGCGCTCGACGATCCTGAAGTGGCAGCGCATCTCGGCGAAGTGCTGTGGGTGCGCGGTGATCAGGCCTCTGCGCGGCGCATCTGGGATGAGGCGCATCAGCGCGAGCCCGATCACCAGACGCTGAATGCCACGATCAAGCGGCTTTCGCCATGATCGGCAAGCGTTTGCTAATGCCGGTTTTGTTGCTGATTCTGGCGGGTTGCACGACGCGTCGCGGTGAATCCGTTGCGGTCGATGACACGGCTGATCGCTGGCGGCTTGAAGGCCGTCTGGCGGTATCCGACGGCCGTGACAGCGGCAGCGGCAGTGTGGTCTGGGAGCAGGACGGCGCCTACTTCATGATCAGTTTGCGCGCACCGATCAGTGGCCAGAGCTGGCGCCTTTCCGGCGACGACACGCTGGCGACGTTGGAAGGGCTGCGGGCAACTCCGCTCACCGCAAATTCGCCAGAAGCATTGCTGAAGCGTGAACTCGGCTGGCATCTGCCGGTCGCCGCGCTTCGACATTGGCTGCGTGGCCGACCAATGCGTGACGAAATCACCGTGACCCGCGATGAACGCGGTCAGGTCACCGGATTCGTCGAGGACGGCTGGAGCATCGGCTTGCGCGAATTCCAGACAGGCCGACCGACCCGGATCACCGCGCGCAAACCGCCGTATCAGGTGCGTTTGGCGATCAAATCCTGGGTCGCCTTGCCGTGAACGTCGCCGCGGCCAGCGTCTGGCCGGCACCGGCCAAGTTGAACCTGTTTTTGCACGTGGTCGGGCGTCGCGCCGATGGTTATCACTTGCTGCAGACGATTTTCCAGATCATCGACCTGTGCGACACGATCACCTTGACGGCACGCGAGGATGGCGAAATCGTGCGGATCAATCCGCTGCCCGGTGTAGGGGTGGACGACGACCTCTGCGTGCGTGCGGCGCGCGCGCTGCAATCGGCTACCGGCTGCCCGTTCGGCGTCGATATCGGGCTTGAGAAGCGCATTCCGATTGGCGGCGGGCTCGGCGGTGGCAGTTCGGACGCGGCGACCGTGTTGGTCGCGTTGAACGAGCTCTGGGGAACCGCGCTGAGCATCGATGCGCTGGCGGACATCGGCCTGCGTCTTGGTGCCGACGTACCGGTGTTCATCTATGGTCACAATGCGTTCGCTGCAGGCGTCGGTGAAATATTGCAGCCGATCGAACTGCCGGAACGCTGGTATGTAATTGTTTATCCTGGTGTTTCTGTGTCGACACCGCAAATATTCGCGACCCCGGAATTGACACGGGACACGCCGCTCACGACAATCGCGCGCTTCGCTTCGGGCACACCCACTCGCAATGACCTTGAACCGGTCGTGCGGGCGCGTGAGCGCGAGGTCGATTCTGCGCTGCGTTGGCTTCAAGGCCATGTGCCGGCGCGGATGAGCGGCAGTGGTTCCTGTGTGTTCGCGGCAGTTGCCGCCGACGCTCAGGCGCAGGCAGTCGTCGCGGCGTGTCCGCCAGTGTGGCGCGCATTTTCAGTACGTGGTTTGGCGCAGTCACCGTTGCACGATGCCGTCACGGCATACCGGCGGCGCTGTCGATGAACAAGTAATGCGTCTTTGTAGCAATGCGTACGTGTTGGATGATTTCGGTTTCTCGTTGGGACGTCGCCAAGTCGGTAAGGCACGGGATTTTGATTCCCGCATTCGAAGGTTCGAGTCCTTCCGTCCCAGCCATTCGCCCCGAATGGGCCTTTGTTTGATCATGATCGCGGGTCACCGCGTGGGTGAACGATGAAATCCGATGGCATCCTCGTTTTCTCTGGCAACGCCAACCGACCATTGGCGCAGTCGGTGTGCAAACAGCTCGGTGTGCCGCTCGGCAAGGCGCTGGTGTCCAAGTTCTCGGACGGCGAAGTGCAGGTCGAGATTGAAGAAAACGTGCGACGTCAGGAAGTGTTCGTCATTCAATCGACGTGCGCGCCGACTGCCGAGAATTTCATGGAGTTGCTGGTGCTGGTCGATGCGCTCAAGCGCGCCTCGGTCGCTTCGGTAACGGCGGTTGTGCCGTATTTCGGCTATGCCCGTCAGGATCGACGTCCGCGCTCGGCGCGTGTGCCGATCACCGCCAAGGTGGCCGCGAAGATGATTCAGGCCGTGGGCTGCGACCGGGTGCTCACGGTTGACGTGCACGCTGACCAGATCCAGGGATTCTTCGACATCCCGCTGGACAACGTCTATTCGTCGCCGGTGCTGCTGGCCGATGTTTGGCGCAATCACGGCACGAAAAACATCATCGTGGTGTCGCCGGATGTCGGTGGTGTGGTGCGCGCGCGTGCCATCGCGAAGCGCCTCGATGACGCTGAACTCGCGATCATCGACAAACGCCGTCCACGTCCGAACGAGGCGACGGTGATGAACATCATCGGTGATGTCGAAGGCAAAACCTGCGTGCTGGTCGATGACATCGTCGATACCGCCGGTACCTTGTGTGCCGCATCGGCTGCGCTGAAGCAGCGTGGCGCGCATAAAGTGGTCGCGTACTGCACGCATCCGGTGCTTTCAGGTGCGGCGATCACCAATATCAATGCTTCGGCGCTGGATGAACTGGTCGTCACCGACACCATTCCGCTTTCCGAAGCGGCAAAAGGGTGCGGGCGCATTCGCCAGCTCTCGGTCGCAGAATTGCTGGCTGAAACGATGCGCCGCATCAGTTTCGGCGAGTCGGTCAGTTCGCTCTATATCGATTGAGCAATCCATCGATCGGGCGATTGACCATACTGCTCCGCTGGTCGCGGCGGAGCATTTTCCATCGCGAGATGGGTGTGTTTGAACATTAGTGAGTATTCAACATGGCAAAGAAACAAGAAATCAAAGCCGAGTCGCGTGGTGTCGAGGGCAAAGGTGCGAGCCGCCGCCTGCGTCATGCCGGCAAGATCCCAGCGGTGCTTTACGGCGCCAAAGAAGCCCCGCAGAACATCCAGATGGAACAGCTGGTCACTGGTCTGCATGCGCAACACGAATGGTTCTACTCGTCGATTCTGAACCTGAATCTCGACGGTGCGGTGCAGAAGGTGCTGTTGCGTGACATCCAGCGCCATCCGTTCAAGCCGATCATCATGCATCTCGATTTTCAGCGTGTTTCCGAAACCGAGAAGTTGCGTCTGTCGGTGCCGCTGCACTTCCTGAACCAGGAAAAGTCGCCGGCCGGCAAGACCGTGGGTGTGGTCATCACCCACGAATTGAACGAAATTGAAATCTACTGCTTGCCGAAGCACATCCCGGAGTTCATCGAAGTCGACCTGTCGGCGCTCGAGATCGGCGACATCGTGCACATGTCGAGTATCAAGCTGGCCTCCGAGATCGAAATCCCGGCGCTCAAGCTCGGCAAGGAACATGATCTCGCCATCGTCATCGCCAAGATGCAGAAGGCCGAAGTCGAAGTTGCAGCCGATGCGGCCACCGGCGAAGTGCCGGCGACCAAGGTTGCGGCGCCAGTCAAGGGCGCAGCCCCGGCAAAGGGTGCAGCGGCCGCCAAGGGCGCAGCCCCGGCGAAGGGTGCAGCAGCCACCAAGGGCGCAGCTCCGGCCAAGACGGCTCCGGCCAAGGCGGCTCCGGCGAAAAAGAAGTAATTCGCACCGGCGACCGGCGGGCGTTTCGCTCACCGGTCGCACTGTGTGGATGCGTCGATGTCGGTATTGCGTCTCATCGTTGGTCTCGGCAACCCCGGGGTCGAACACGCCAGAACCCGGCACAACGCCGGGTTCTGGTTTTTGGACGCGTTCGCGCAATCCGCGGGCGCGCGTTTCGGCGTGGAAGGCAAACTGCTCGCGGAAACCGCGAAAGTCGAACTGGCCGGCCACAGTCTCTGGCTTCTGAAGCCGACCACATTCATGAATCGCAGCGGTGCCTCGATTTCGGCGGCGCTGCGTTATTACAAGATCGAGCCGGCCGAGATGCTGGTCGCGCACGACGAACTGGACTTGCCGCCTGGCGCCGCCCGGCTCAAGTTCGACGGCGGTCACGGCGGACAGAACGGGCTGCGCGACAGCATCGCGACACTCGGTCACGGCAAGTTCCATCGCCTGCGGCTGGGCATCGGTCACCCCGGCGACAAGCACGAGGTCACGAACTGGGTGCTGGGACGGCCCAGTCGCGACGACGAAAACGCACTGCGCGATGCCATTGCGCGAAGTCTGCAGGTGCTGCCGCTGGCCGTCTCTGGCGACTTGAACGAAGCAATGAAAGTGCTGCACACCCCGGCAGGGGCCGCGCGACCGTCCACCGGCACGCGCCCCGCCTCTTAATCGCCCGCTTCTCATTCACAAGTGGTAATCGAAGGAATCAACATGGGTATCAAGTGCGGGATCGTCGGCTTGCCGAATGTCGGAAAATCGACGCTGTTCAATGCCTTGACCAAGGCCGGCATCCCCGCCGCGAACTTTCCGTTCTGCACCATCGACCCGAATATCGGTGTCGTCGCTGTGCCGGACGCGCGCCTTCAGGCGCTGTCGGCGATCGCCAAACCGCTCAAGATCATCCCGACCCTGATCGAATTCGTCGACATCGCCGGTCTGGTGAAGGGCGCGGCTTCGGGCGAGGGTCTCGGCAACAAGTTTCTGTCACATATCCGTGAAGTCGACGCGATCGCCCATGTCGTCCGCTGTTTTGAGCACAGCGACATCGTCCAC
>JAYUXS010000405.1:0-7415 GCA_043752845.1 Lysobacterales bacterium
TGAACTTTCACGAACTCCAATCATTGGCTCCGAGCCATCGACATCAAAGAGAAAAACGCTCGTCGGAAATGACTGGCTCGCGCCGGCCGTGGTTTCGACCTGCTGGATCTTGGTCGGATCGGCGAAAGACACGATATCGAATTGTGCATGCCCCGGGCCGCCGCTCGAAGCAATGATGGCTAGCCCCAAGTCGTCATAGAGACGGACGAAGCGAGAGCCTTGCTGCGCCGTGGTCACGGTTCGTACGAGTCTCAATGCAGATCGTTCGGATTCCAAGCTAAACAGGGACGTCGCGAAATTGTCCGCTGCCAACTCCGAATTGGATGGCATTCCCGCGATGAAGTGATAACCCCCAGCGACGGCCGCGGAATTGACGGCGAGCCATCCGATCACCAACCAGAAACCTCGACTGAGCTCATTCACCATGGTCTTACTCATCTCGGTAGGAGGTTTCTGGTTTGATCAGATTGTTCGGCTATTACGGCTTCAACTCTCACGCCAGTGTTTCGCCCCGATAAAAATCACGCGCAACTGGCGCACGAAGTTGTCGACCAATTCCTGTTCCTGTTTCGCCTGCGCCTTGGGCAGGTCGAGGATGTCGGATGCGGCATTCAGCATGGTCGTGACCACGAGTCCGCAGATCATCTGTAGTGCGGCGCCAGACAGGTCGGGCAGGGTGCCGAGCGAGCGCAGGTCCTGCGCCATTTCCGAAGCGAAGTGGCTCTCTTCGCTGCGGATCGCATGACGGATGGTGCGCGATCCGCCGCCGCGCTCACCGGCAATGAAGCGGAACACCAGGCTGCGATCCTCGACGAAGCGTTTGTAGATGCGTACCGAACCACGCAGCATGTCGGTCGGCGGAATGCCGTCGCGGCGCGCTTCGCGCAGCAGGCGACGCAGGGTGACGCCACCCATCTCGACCAGGGCCAGGCCGAGTTCGTCGAGATCGCGAAAGTGACGATAGAAGGCGGCAGGTACGACGCCGGCCTCACGCGTGATCTCGCGCAAACTCAACGAGGTGAAACTGCGGCCCTGTCCGATCAATGCGAGCGCGGCATCGACCAGACGCAGGCGCGTGCGCTCCTTTTGTTCGATGCGACTGGCTGGCGCGTCCTCGTCGTCCCGCCGTAGCCGGCGTTTTGCGATGGTCAAGATGGGCTCCGGGGAAAGGCGGCGGGGCGGAATGCGCTGCCAAGTATAGGCGCGGACGTATGGGGGCGATCCGTTCCTGGCTGATGGAGCGGATACTCTAGTTCTTTTGCGTGAACATATGTTCACTGTAACCAGAGGCCGCCATGCGAACTTCCGCTGCAACCGAGCACCGATTGGCACCAGGCAAACTAGGAATTCTTGCGCGCGTCTGGCGTCATCGCCTGTGGGCGCCATTGAACGACAGGCAGCATTGGGATCGCGTGGTGGCTCTGGCCAATCCACTGTGGTCGACCAGCGCGCCGCGTGCACGGGTTGTGCGCGTGATCGACGAGACCGCCGATGTCCGCAGCGTCTGGCTGAAGCCGAATGCGCGTTTCCAGGGATTTCGTGCGGGTCAGCACGTGTTGCTCGATCTCGAGATCGATGGCGTACGCCAGGCGCGCTGCTTCAGCCTGTCGCAGGCGCCGCGCGCCGATGGTCTGCTACGGCTGACGATCAAGCGCAAGTCCGATGGCGCGGTATCGACTGCGGCGCATGCACTGCATCCGGGCCAAATCGTTCATCTCAGCCAGGCACAGGGCAGTTTTGCGCCGCGCAGCGCGAGCAGCGCCTTGCTGCTGATCAGTGCCGGCAGCGGCATCACGCCGATGCTGTCGCTGTTGCATGAATTCGCTGCGCAGGCAACGGATCGCGACATCGTTTTGCTGCACGTTTGTCGCTCCAGCGCTGACCAGATCGGCGCCGCGGAATTGCTGGAACTCGCGGCGCGTTGCCCGAACCTGCGCGTGCATGTGCACATGACCGGGTCGTCGGGGCGACTTGACGCCGATCAGATCGACGCGCAGTTGGGTGACTGGCGCGAGCGTGAAACGCTGCTCTGCGGTCCGGACGGTTTCATGCGGGACATCGAAGCGATGTTCGATGCCGCGGGCCGTCGCGCACAGTTGCAAGTGGAAAGCTTTGGTCGTCGTGCCGCACCGGTCGATCCAGAGGCGCTGAACCACGCCGTTACCGCCGAGAAAACGGCACAAGTGTTCACTGCATCGACTGGACAGAACCTGCTCGACGCCGCCGAGGCTGCGGGCCTGCAGCCGCGCTTCGGTTGCCGGCGCGGTATCTGCCGCACCTGCCAGTGCCTCAAGCGCAGCGGCACCGTCGTCAACACGCTCACTGGCCAAGTCTCCGGCCCCGGCGAGGAACTGATCCAACTCTGCATTTCCACACCCCGCAGCGCGCTTGAACTCGCGCTGTGAACTTTCGCTGTAACCGGAGGAACCGACCATGATCGCCAAGACCCGACTCGAAGGTGCTGAACTCGCCGGCTTCCAATCCGAACTCGATGCATTGCGCCGCGATGTCGTGGCCGATCTCGGTGCACGCGACGCGCACCATATCCGCCGCATGCAGGATATTGCCTTGGGCGCCGCAATCAGTGGCCGTAGCCTGCTGATGTTCGGCTTCGGTCCGATCAGCTGGTTGCTCGGTGTGATCGGCCTCGCGTTCGCGAAAATTACCGAAAACATGGAGATCGGCCACAACGTCATGCACGGGCAATACGACTGGATGAATGATCCGTCGTTGAATTCGCAGACTTACGAGTGGGATATCGTCTGCGACGGTGACCATTGGCGTCATTCGCACAATGTCGAACACCACGACCATACAAACATCATCGGCCGTGATCACGACTACGGCTACGGCATGTTGCGCCTGAGTGACGATCAGAAGTGGTCGCCCGCCTTTTTGCTGCAGCCGCTGTGGTACTTGCTGCTCGCAATCAATTTCCAGTGGGGCGTCGCCATCCATGACGTCAAGATCGGTCGCTTTGTGAAAGGTCGCATGAAGGTCGCCGAGTTCCGCAGCCGCGTGCGGCCGTTCCTGCGCAAAGCCGGCTGGCAGTTGTTCAAGGATTATGTGCTGTTTCCGGCGCTGGCGTTCTGGCAATGGCCGCGGGTCCTGATCGGCAATCTGCTGGCGAACCTGATTCGCAACCTGTGGACCAATGCGATCATTTTCTGCGGCCATTTCACGACCGATGCGCAGACCTACACACGCCAGGAAGTCGTCAACGAGACCCGCGGTCAGTGGTACCTGCGCCAGATCCAGGGTTCGAGCAATCTCGAAGGCGGTCGCTGGTTCCATTTGCTGACCGGTCACCTCAGTTATCAGATCGAACACCATCTGTTCCCGGATATCCCGGCACCGCGCTACGCCGAAATCGCGCCGCAGGTACGCGACATCTGCGCTCGTTATGGCGTGAATTACAACAGCGGCGGGTTCTGGAAACAGTACTTCGGCGTGCTGGCGCGGATCTTCCGATTTGCGTGGCCGACGCGGCGACCGTCGTCGCTGGTGGTCGCGCGTTGAAACATGCGCTACGAGGACGGTTGCTCGCTTGCTTGCAGTGCCCGGTAGCGCCGGCCCAGCCATAGTGCGATCAGCAGCCACGCCGCCGCCAGCGGTACTGCGCTGTAGGCGATCCCGGCGATTCCGAGGCCAAGCCACGTCAGCGCCGCGCTGCTCCACGCGCCGAGCTGATCGCCGAGGCGGTAGACGACGGTGTCGATCAGATTCTTGGCCTTGTACTTCGCGTTGCGCGTCAGCGGCACGAACAGGGTTTCGCGTGCGGGGCGCGACAGCGCGAAATTGGTGACGCGGCGCGCGACCGTGACCGCCACCACTGCACCGAGCACCGGCACCAGGCCCAGGCCGAGGAAGCCGATGATGCTGATCAGCGGCAGTGCGGCCAGCGTGAGGCCGACGCCTAGGCGCGCCATCAGGCGGCCAGTGAGGAAGAGTTGCAGTATCAGCGTCAGGCCGTTCACCCACAGGTCGACGTTGGCGAAGTAAGCGGTCTGCGCGGCGCGGCCGTCGATCGTCGCTTCAACAATTTGTGCCTGCAGGAAATACAGGAACGTGCTGCCGATCGTGTACATCAGCATGTAGCCGCAGACGCCGAGCAGGTAAGGCGAGGCCATCGCGAGCTTGAAGCCGTCGATCGCGTTGCCGCCGATCACCTCGTCGCCGTCGCTGGACGCAGACAAAGCATGTGACTCGCGATGGATCGCGAACATGCACCACAGGCCGAGTTCGAGCATCACCAGCGACACCAGCAGCAGCGACGGCACGCCGACCGTTTCCACCAGCGTCGCGGTGATCGCCGCGCCGACCAGCGCGCCGAGCGTGCCGCCGGCAGCGATCACGCCGTACAGCCGGCGCGAAGGTTCGCTCTGGTAGACGTCGGCCATCACCGCCCAAAACAGCGATACCGCAAACAGGTTGAACACGCTGACCCATACGAAGAACGCGCGCCCGACCCACACCTGCTGCACTTCTGGCAGCGACACCAGCGCGACGTAGAATCCGAGCAGGCACATCATCAGCGCGCGATAGCTCCATGCGACGAAGCGCTGGCGCGGCAGCTTCGAGACCAGCAACGAAAAGATCGGGTTGACGGCGAGCATCGCGACCAGGGTGCCGGTGAACAGCCATGCGAGGTTTTCGACGCCGCCAGCCACGCCCATCTGGTCGCGGATCGGGCGCAGGATGAAATAGCTCGCCATCACCAGGAAAAAATACAGCGCCGACAGCGCCAGCACCTTGCGTTCTCCGGGGCGGATGCCCGCGAGGATCTGCAGCACGCTGGGACGGGCAGCGAGCGGCGTGCCGGCAACCATGCTCAGTATCCGCGCGCGACGTCGACGACGTTGAGCAGCGGCTCGCCAGCGGCGTAGCGGCGCAGATTCTCTTGCGCGAGGATCCAGTAGCGCTCGTCCTGCGCGTCTGACTCGGCCGCGACATGCGGCGTGATGATCACGTTCGACAGTTTCCACAGTTCGTGGTCGGCGGGCAGTGGCTCGGGCTCGGTGACGTCGAGTCCGGCGCCGGCCAGCTTGCCGCTCTTCAGCGCGGCGACCAGATCGGCGGTGACGACGCTGCCACCGCGCGCGACGTTGATGAAATATGCGCCGGGTTTCAGCGTGTCGAAGAATTTTTTGTCGAAAATGTTCGTGGTGGCGGGCGTCAGCGGCACTGCGTTGACCACGACATCGGCTTCGGCGGCGAGCGCGAGCAGTTCGTCGGACAGGCCGACCTTCACGACGTAGTCCGGACCTTCGCGGGAGCTGTTGCGTGTAGCGATCACGCGCATGCCGAGGCCGTGCGCGCGGCGCGCGACTTCGGTGCCAATCCCTCCCAGACCGACAACCAACATCGTGCGGCCGCCGACTTCACGCATCGGCAGGCCCGGCGGTGCGTCGCGATTCCAGTTTCCGGTTAGCTGGTTGCGCACGTAGTGCGTCAGGCCGCGCGTCAGCGCGAACATCAGTGCGATCGCGTGTTCGGCGATCGGCGGGCTGCTGGTGCGCTGCATGTTGGTCAGCACAATGCCGCTGGCCGCGAAGCCGGGCACGGCGAGACAGCGTTCGACGCCGACATGCAGGACCTGAATCCAATGCAGTTTCCTGCCGGCGGCGAGGGTGTCGGCGTCGCACAGGCCGACGGCGACTTCTGCGTCTGCAAGTTGCGCCTTGAGTTCGTCGCCTTGTGCGGCGGCGACGACTTCGATGCCGGGCAGCGTCGCCTTCAGGGCCTCGATGTGTTTGAGGTCGTCGGTGGCGACGACGATTCGGGTCGGGACTTTCCAACCAGGGAGGTCGCGCGAGGCCGTCGGCGAGGGTTTGAGTTCGAGTTGCTGGATCAGCGCGGTGGCTTTCGGGTCGGGGGCACCCTTTGCGCAGAGTGTGGTCGAGGCCAGTAGCAGGCCGAGGAGGGAGAGTGTCCGGAGTTGAATCGACATGGTTGCCCCCGCGGCGTGGGATGTGGCGCGAGAAAGTCTAGCGCACGCGGCTGCCGGTTTTCGGGGGCGATGCGACCGGCTGCGAATCGGGACGCTGTACTTCGGTGCGCTGGCACGGATCATCCGGATTGCGTGGTCGTTCGGGCAACCGGCGTCTCTCCGTTCGGTGCCAGGTACAACGTCGCCGGCATGGCGTCGACGTACGAAGGCAAGCGCGTGCATCGCGGCGTCGTGTGGGAGACCGGCACACCGATCGCCTGGGGGCGCTATGCCCGCGTCGGCCTGTCGCAAGGCTCGGAGGGGCCGAACAGCATCCCTGCTGGATTGTCGATGCGAACTTTTCCACCCAATGCTTTGCTGATCGAATTCTGGAAAGCCTCTGGGTCGCTAGTTGACTTGAACTGTCCTTGCATCACGCGCATCCGACCCACGTCCTCAGTTGCCGCCCAAACGGTGTGGCTCAGGCCGATCAAAATCAGAAGTGCGCGCAATTGAAAGCCGGGATGGTGGTTCGTTCGAAACAACATGAAAGTTCCAGCGGACGCGAGCCCTGCATCTACGACACGGGAATCCACCACATTCCCCCGAACGCAGTGACAGAGTGCGCGCACTCTAGCGGCGGTCAACGTATGCAACAACTCAGGAAAATGGCGCCGCTCAGGCGGTTTCAGGAAGCAACGCCACAACCATCCCCACCCACAACGCCGCACCCGCCCAGTGACTCAGCCGAAAAGCGCGGAAGCAGGCGTCGCGACCACGGCCGCGGATCATCCATTGCTGGGTCGCGATCACCAGCGCCGCGACAACCCAGCCGACGGTGTAGGCGTGGCCGAGTTGCAGGCGCGAACCGACCAACCACATCGCGCCGAGAAAGCCGACGTGCAGGATGCCGATCGCGACCGTGTCCATGTCGTCAAAGAGGATCGCCGTCGACTTGGCGCCGGCCTTGAGGTCGTCGTCGCGGTCGACCATCGCGTAGATGGTGTCGTAAGCGGTGCTCCACAGCACATTGGCGAGAAACAGCAGCCAGGCGATCTGGTCGATCTCGTTCTTTTGCGCCGCATAGGCCATCGGCACCGACCAGCCGAATGCAGCGCCGAGCCACAACTGCGGCAGGTGCGTGTGGCGCTTGAGGTACGGATAGGCAATCGCGAGCAAGGCGCCGACGACCGCCAATTTCATGGTGAGCGCATTGGTCATCGCCACCAGCGCCAAGGCCAGCAGCAGCAAGACTGCGAACACCGCGAGCGCTTCGCGCGGCGTCACCCGTCCATTCACCAGCGGACGACCGGCGGTACGTTTCACCTTCGCGTCCAGCCAGCGATCGGCGTAGTCATTGATCACGCAACCAGCAGAACGCATCACCACGACACCGAGCGTGAAGATCAACAGCACCGACCACGACGGCACGCCTTTGGCGGCCGACCACAAGCCCCAGTAAGTCGGCCACAGCAGCAACAACCAC
>JAYUXS010000406.1:0-7413 GCA_043752845.1 Lysobacterales bacterium
GTCACCAGCGATCTGCAGCTTCGCTTCGGTCACAAAGGCATTGCCCGGACCGAACAACTTGTCGCAACGCGGTACCGATCCGGTGCCGTAGGCCATCGCTGCAATCGCCTGCGCACCGCCGAGCGTGAACACGTCACGGATACCGCAGCGACTCGCTGCATACAACACATGCGGCTCGATATCGCCCGCTGAATTCGGTGGCGAGCACAGCACGACGCGCGCGCAGCCGGCGATCTGCGCCGGCACGCCAAGCATCAGCGCCGACGACGGCAATGGGGCCGAACCGGCGGGCACATACAAACCGACCGTGCGGATCGGTCGTGCGATGCGTTCGCACATGACGCCCGGCGCGGTTTCCACGCGCAACGGTTGCGCCTGCTGCGCCTCATGAAAGCGGCGGATACGCGCATAGGCTTCATCAATTGCCGCACGCGCCGCATCGCTGATGCTGTTTGCTGCGCGCGCATAGGCGTTGTCATCGACGCGCAAGGCACCGACTTCGACGCCATCAAAACGACGCGTCAATGCGCGCAAGGTCGAGTCGCCATCGGCGCGCACCTGCTCGATGATGCGCGCGACCGACTTGCGCAATTCGTCACTGCGCAGGCTCGCCGGTCGCTGCAATACGGCGACCCGCGCGTCGGTATCGAGCTGATTCCAATCGATCCGCTTCACGCCAGCATCCTCTCGACCGGCAGCACCAACATGTTGCGGGCACCGGCGCGACTCATCGCCTCGAGTTCCGGCCAACCGAGCGGGCGCGGCACGATCGCCTGCACCGCGATATCGATGCCCTCACCGTCGATTTGCGTCAGCGTCGGCAATGAACCGGGCGGCAGGCTGTCGCGCACCGTCGGCCACAGCGCGCGCGTCGTGCGCAGCATCAACATCCGCGTCTCGCGCACCGCCAGCACGCCGTCGAGACGGCGCATCAACATCGCCAGAATGTCGTCACGTTCGTCGCCGAAGATTGTGGTCGAGCCGGCGAGTACGGCTTCACTCCTGAAGATAATCTCGGCCTCCTTGAGTTGATTCGCGACCAGCGTCGCACCGGACGAAACGAGATCGCAGATCAGTTCGGCGGTGCCGAGGCGAGGCGCAATTTCCACCGAACCCGACAAAGTCACGACCGGCGCACTCACGCCACGGTCGCTCAGGAATTTCGTCAGCAAGCGCGGATAGCTGGTGGCGATGCGTCGGCCGGCAAGTTGATTGGCGTCTTCGTAAATTTCTTCCTGCGGCAAGGCAATCGACAAACGACAGCCGCCGAAGCCGAGGGCCCGCGCCTCGAACAGCACGCTCGCCCCCTTCTTGGCCAACTGATCGAGCCGAGATTCCTCAAGGACATTGCGTCCGAGAAAACCGAGATCGCAGACGCCGTCGTCGATCAGTCCGGGAATGTCGTCATCGCGCACCAGCAGCAGGTCGATCGGCTGGTTCTCGCCAAAACAGAACAACTTGTCGCGACTTTGCCGGAAGCTGAGCCCGCATTGCGCCAACAGATTTTGTGATGGCTCGGACAAACGTCCGGACTTCTGCACGGCGATGCGCAAGCGATCGCGATTCTTGGTGGGTCCGGTTTTCATTTGGCAGCTCGTTTGATGGTCTTTTTCGGGGATGTCGACGCGGCGGCAGCGATGAATCCGAGGCGCTCGGCGGCGACGCGATAGCCCCCCGCACCCATCGACAGGCAGCGCGCGACGCGCCCCACCGTGGTCACGCTGACCGCTGTCCGGTCATGGATTTCGCGGTACGGCACGTCGTGGGCGAGGTAAGGCACCACGCGCCAGCGATCGCGCAGCGCCTCGAGTTCGGCCGGCGTGCACAGATCATGGAAGAACGCATGCATCTCGGCTTCGCTGCGCAGGCACAACAGGGCCTGGTACAGCGAGGCCTCCGCGACTTCGGCGGGCGCTTCGGCTTCGATCGCCTTGCGTTTCATTGAACTCACTCGCTAATGTGATAGCGCATTGTTACATGAGTCCAAACAGCATCGCAAGCGAATTGGCTATGCTCGGGGTGCGCCCACGAGAACTTCGAGATGCGACGCATTTTTCGTCTACTGATGCTGGCCCTGTTGTTCCTGCCCGTACATGCGGCTTCCGCCGCAGACGACGCCGCTGCGCTGACGCTTAACGCCGGACAGTCGATCTACACCCCGTTCGAAAGCCTGCACTACTGGGTCGATCCCGATGCCAATTCGGATTTTGCCCGCGCCGATGCCGCGTTGGCACGCGGCGACTTCAAACCGGTCGAACGTTGGCCGCCGACCTTCGGATTCGCGGACGGCGTCTACTGGTTCGATCTCGGCCTCCGCAATGTCGACCACAAGGATGGCCGCTGGTTGTACGTCGTCGAATACGCGCTGCTCGACTTTCTCGAATTGCGTGTCACTGCAGCGGACGGCAAGCAGACGCTTTACAAGTCCGGAGATCGGCTGCCTTTCGCGGCACGCGCCGTCGATCATCGTCATTTCAATTTCGAGATCGATCTGGATGCAGGCCACAGCGTGCGCACGCTGCTGCGCGTGCAGACCGAAAGTTCGGTGCAGGTGCCGATCGCGTTGTATTCGGATCATGCGTTTCTCGACGCCAACCAGCGTTCGCAACTCGCGCTCGGCGTCTACTACGGCATCCTGATCGGCCTGCTGCTCTACAACCTGCTGCTGTTCCTTTCGGTTCGCGATCGCAGCTATCCCTACTACCTTGGCTACGTCGCAATGTTCGGGCTCGGCCAAGCCTGTCTGAACGGCTACAGCTACCAGTTCCTGTGGCCGACTTGGCCGCGCTGGGATGACGCCGTGCTGCTGCTCTCGATCGGCGCATCCCTGGTGTGCATGTTGCTGTTCACCAACAGCTTCCTGGAACTTCCAACGCGACAGCCGCGTTTCTCACGCTGGTTCAAAAGCGCTGCAGCGGTGCTGGGCGCCATCACGCTGGCTTCGCCGTTCATGACTTATCGCCACGCGATTCTGCTGGAAACCGGATCGGTTTTCCTGATCGCGTGTATCGTGATCATCGCCGGCATCCGCGCCTGGCGACGCGGCTATCGTCCTGCCTCGTACTTTCTGCTGGCCTGGAGTTTTCTGCTCGCCGGCATCGTGATCTACGCCAGTGTGTCATTCGGCCTGCTGCCGAAAAGTCTGCTGACCGAATACGGCATCCAGGCCGGATCAAGCATTGAAATGATCCTGCTCTCGCTCGGCCTCGCCTACCGCTTCAAATTGCTGCGCGAACAGAACGAGCAACTGCAGCGCGATGTGGCGGAACGTCTGGAGGCCCGCGTCGAAGAACGCACCGGTGAATTGAATCGCGCCATGGGCGAACTGCGCAGCGCCAATCGCCGCCTGCATGAATTCAGTCTGCGCGATGGCTTGACCGGCGTACACAATCGTCGCTATCTCGACGAGACCCTGGCGCATGCGATCAGCCAGGCGCGCGAGCGACAAGCGCCGATCGCCTTGGTCATGCTCGACATCGACCACTTCAAGCAGGTCAACGACAACTACGGCCATTTGGCTGGCGATGACTGCCTGCGCGCCGTCGCCGACGTACTGCGCCAGCAGGTGCGCGAAGGCGACGACTTCGTTGCGCGTTACGGTGGTGAAGAGTTCGTCGTGCTGCTGCCCGGCGCGACGAAGGAACAAGCGGCACGACGCGCGGAACTGCTGCGCACCGAAATCGCCGCCCTGCGCATTGAAGGCCACGGCGAAACCATCAAACTGACCGTCAGTCTTGGGCTCGCCTCACTCGACGGCCAGAACATCCGCTCCGGCCCCGACAACCTCATCCGCGCCGCCGACGCCGCGCTCTACCGCGCCAAACGCGAAGGCCGAAATCGCTTGGTCGTAGCGGATTGAACGACTAAACCCGGTCAAGATCGCCGCGGCTGACCAGCGCGCATATTTCGCGAATATCGCCATCCATCGCGCGATCCTTGGGCATGAAGGCGATGTGTTCTCGGATCAGGGCGAACGCGCGGGCGACGCGGGGTGCCGGGTGGAAGCTGTCGGCAGTCTTGAGTGCTTCGAGCAGGTGCGCGCAGTCGGCGGCGAAGGCGTCCGCTTCGGCTGAATCGTCGCGCGGCGCATTGCTGATTTTTCCGCGCAGTACGGTGACGTCGCCACGCCCGGCGAGACGGCGCGCGGCATTGAGCATGTCCTGCCGATATTCCAGCGCCTGCGCCGCGGTGTACAACTCGAGTGCGATCACGCGTTCGAGATCGGCGCACATGTCGAGCACATGACGCGCTTCGTTCGCACCCATCGACACATGGTCTTCGGCATTGGCACTGGTCGGGATCGAATACACCGAAGCCGGATGCGCACGCGTCGCGAGGTCGTTCACCAGTGCCGCGGCGGTGTATTGCACGATCATGAAACCGGAGTCGGTCGCGTCTTCGTTGCCGATCAGAAAAGCCGGCAAACCGTCGTTGTTGGCAGGGTCGACGAGCTTGTTCGTGCGCCGTTCGGAAATGCTCGCGAGCACCGGAATCGCCGCCTTGAGATAACTCATCGCGAGCGCCAGCGGCATGCCGTGGAAATGCCCGGCGGAAATCACCTGATCTTCGATCTCACGTGCATCTGGCTGATCCGGAAAAATCAGCGGATTGTCGGTCACCGCATTCAATTCGATGTCGATCACGCGCGCGGCTTGGGCGTAAGCGTCGCGCACCGCGCCATGCACCTGCGGGACGCAGCGCAGGCAATAGGCGTCCTGCGGCTGATGTTTCTTGCCGCCCTTGAACGGCAGGAATCGCGTATAGAACTTCTCGCGGCCGTGGCGCTGACTCGCGGGCACCCAGTCCCAGGCAATGTCGAAGCGTTGCGCTTGATCAATCGGATCACTCCACGCGTCGGCGAGCCAGGTCTTGAAGCGCGGCACCAGGTGATAAGGAATGTCGACCAAGGTCGAACCGTCCGTCAATGCGCGCAATGCTTTCGCAGTCTCGACCTGACCGGGGTGCGGTCGTAGCGCATGCACCTCTTCCCGGAAAGCGCCGGAACGGCCGGCGAAGGCCTCAAGCGTCATCGCGGCCGCGAGATCGGCGGTATGCAGCAACCGTTCGATCTGATTCAGCGCGAGCGCGCCCAACGCCAGCATCTGCGTGGTGCCGTTGTTCAGCGCCAGACCTTCCTTGAATGACAGGCGCACCGGCACGAGCGCGGCGCGACGCAGGGCTTCGCCGCCGTGCAATCGTTCACCGTCGAACCAGGCCTCGCCCTGACCAAGCAGGACGATCGCGAGATGTGACAGCGGGGCCAGATCGCCGCTGGCACCCACCGAGCCGAGCGCCGGGATGATCGGGATAACGCCGCGATTCAACATGGCCGCCAGTGACTCCAGCGTCGACACGCGGATGCCGGAATGGCCGCGCAACAGGGTGTTGATGCGGATGCCGAGCATCGCGCGCACCACCGGCTGCGGAAATGGCTCGCCGACACAGACCGCGTGCGTGATCACCAGATTGTGCTGCAGCTCTTCCATCAGGCTGCGCTCGTTCTGTTCCGGATTGCCGCCGGGCAAATCGTCGCGGGCGCGGCGTGCGCCGAGCAATTTATCGGCATTGCTGCCAAAGCCGGTATTGACACCGTAGATCGGTTCTTCGGCAGTCACCTTTTCGGCGAGGAAATCGGCGGCGCGCGCGACGCGAAGCAAAGCTTCGACGGCCAGCGTAACCGTTGCGCCAGCAGCCAATGCGGCGACACCGGCGCGCGTCAGCGAATGGCCGTCCAGGCGGATGTTCACCGTCACGGTGCCAGTCCTTTCGGCATCGCAGCCAACTGTTCGATTTCGACGCGCAGCGTCTTCGCGAGCTCGGCACGCGGCACTTCGTACTGCAGTTCCCGTGGCAGGTCTTTGACCGACACCGTGCCTTTCGCGATCTCGTCTTCGCCGAGGATCAGCACGAATCGAATGCCCGACTTCGACGCGTACTGGAACTGCTTGCCAAGCTTCTTCGGCTCCAGCTGCACCTCGGTATTGATGCCGCCGGCGCGCAACTGCGTCGCAAGCTCGATGTATTTCGGCAAGTCCGCTTCGCTCATCAGCGCGACCATCGCCTGCACGCTGCTTTGCGCCACACCGATCAATCCGGCTTCGCGCAACTGCCAGAACAAACGCGTCAGTCCGATCGAAATGCCGACACCGGGCAATTTCGATTTCGTGTAATGCGAAGCGAGATTTTCGTAGCGACCCCCGGAACAGATCGAACCGATCTGCGGATGGTCGTTCAGGATCGTTTCGTAGATGGTGCCGGTGTAGTAGTCGAGCCCACGCGCGATCGAGAAATTCAGCGCATAGCTTGTTTCCGGCACCCCAAGCGCACGCACGAATTCGAGCACTTCGCGCAGTTCGGCAATGCCTGTATCCATCGCCTCGTTTCCGTCACCGAGTGCGTCCAGCTTCGCAAGCGCGTCGGCATGGCTGGTCGAACGCTGTGCGACGAATGCGAGAATTTCCGCCACGGTGTCGGTGCCGAGCTTGAAGTGCTCACCAGTCAGGGTGTCGCGCACATACTGTTCGCCGCGTTTGTCGATCTTGTCGACTTCACGCAGCACCAGCATCTGCTGTTCCTTGTCGGTGACGCCAGCGCGTTCGAAGAAGCCGCGCAGCAACTTGCGGTTGTTGAGCTGGATGGTGAACGGTCCGATCGCGAGCTCCGAGAAGATCCCGTAGATCACCGCCGGCAATTCGGCATCGAAGCGCACCGACAATGCGTCCTTGCCGATGACGTCGATGTCGCATTGATAGAACTCGCGGAAGCGACCGCGCTGTGCCGACTCGCCGCGATACACGCGCTGCATCTGGTAGCGCCGGAACGGAAAACTGAGCTGGTGTTCGTGTTCGGCGACGTAGCGCGCCAACGGCACCGTCAGGTCGAAGCGCAGTGCCAGCTCCGGTTCGTCGCCCTGCTTGAGGCTGCCGGTCGACTGCACGAAATACACCTGGCGCTCGGTCTCGCCGCCGGTTTTCGTCAGCAGGATGTCGGTCAGTTCGATCGCCGGCGTCTCGATCGGCAGGAATCCGAATCGCTCGAAGTTGCGGCGGATGGTATCGAGCACGCCTTGGAACGCGATCTGTTCCAGCGGCAACAATTCGAGCACACCGGGCATGGTGCGGGGTTTGGTCAGGCTCATGCGCTCATGACAGGGCAGGAAGAAAGGCCGCAAAGGCTAGCAGAGAGCAGTGCAGCTGTTGCCACGCACAATCGCCCCCGCTAACATGCGCGCCCTCTTCCCTCGGGGTGTAGCTCAGCCTGGTAGAGCGCTACGTTCGGGACGTAGAAGTCGCAGGTTCGAATCCTGTCACCCCGACCACCCAAGTTCCGCACTTCGCTCCAAAATGCCACATGATTTGACATGGCGAGAGTGAGCTGTGGCGCGGTTTTGCTGGGTTTTCCTGTGGACAAGTT
>JAYUXS010000407.1:0-3159 GCA_043752845.1 Lysobacterales bacterium
CAGCCGCATCGGCGAACTGCTGCCGCATACTTGGCAGCCGGCCGCCGCATAATCACGACGCTCGATCTCGGGCAAGGTGGGTTGGCTGGACGGTTACCGCGTGGCCACTGGCGCTTGTTGCTTGACAGCGGTGTCCAGCATGAGTTGATTGCGTTTCCCGACAGCGTGAAGCCGCACGGAACGGTCGGTCCGAAAGCGATCTCCCGTGAGGTCGATCTGGAAGGATTCGACGATGCATTGAACATGCTTCGCGGTCGCGCGCACGCCGCCGAAGCTCTGTTCAATTTCCTCGCCGATGATGCCGTGGTTTTGCGCACTGGATCGATGCCGCAACGGCGCAGTCAACTTGCCGAGTCTGTGGCGATGCACGGCGTCGCTCAGCGCAAGATGCTGCGCACAGTGGCGATGGTCGGCTCGCCGCCACCGCCGGCGCGACGATCGACGCGACGCCACAGGCCTGTCAACGCGCCTGGCGCTATGTCGATGGCGAGGGCTGGAAAGTGGTGGTCGATCTGGTCGGCGACTGAGCCAGCACATCGGCTGATGGCGCAGCGCCGTTATCATCGCGCAAGATTCCGGAGTTCAAGCGATGGCCAATTCGAAGCACATGGTCCGCTACGTCAAGATCGACGCGGAATTGCGCAAACGCTTCGTGGACTGCGCGCCCGCAGCGTTGAGACGCCGGACCCCGAAATATCTGCAAGGCTTGCTGTTGAGCATGCTGCATTGGTTGATCGTCGGCAGCGTTGGCTTGCTCGGACTTTACGCCTGGGGTTGGTCGGCGACGGCTTTGCTGATTGTGTTCCTTGCCGGCATCGCGGTTGGCATCGTGGTCGATGTTCTGAAGTGGTTGTTCGCGCGCAAACGCGTACGCAGGCATTTTCAGGATTTCGTTGACGACACCTTTGTCTGGCACATGGTGATGGCGATGCAGAAGAACGAGCAGCGACTGCCGGAAAGCGTGACCCAGACCTTGTTGCCGGGTGCGGCGATCCTGCTCGATCTGTGCTTTGCCGCAATCGCGATTCTACTGTTCGTGCTCGGTTTCCAGGCGTTGCACCTTGATGCGTTGCGCGAAGTTCATGCGGATCGCAGTCTGCAAATCGCCCTGATCGCTGTCGTCGTCGCACCTCTGCTGTCGATTCTCATGACCTTGTTGCCTGGCGATGCCCTGGGTGACGAAGAAAAAGTGGAAATCCAGGCCGGCGGTCGCGGCATCTGCCTGTTCGTGATCACACTGGCCGTCGCCTTTTTCAGCGACAGCGGCGATGCCGCGCGCAAGCTGATGTTGTTCATCAACGGCGCGACCGTGTTCGTCGGCGTGCTGGCCGCGTTCGGGGTGTGGGTGATGACACGCGAACGCGAATGGCTGCGTCAGTACCTCGCCGAAAAACGCTGACGGACTGAAGCCGTAGCGGTTGACCGCAGCATGCGATGCGTCAGAGTTCGCGCACGAAAAAACTGTCGCAGCTGAAATGTCCGGTACGTCCGAGCGCTTCGCGGATCGGTGTGAAACCGGATTTTCGGTACAGCTTTTTCGCGGCATCCATACCGGTCAAGGTTTCCAGATAGACCCGCCGGAACCCGTGTTGGCGCGCGGCATCGAGACACACCTGCATCAGCGCGGCACCGGCGCCGAGCCCGCGCAGTTCGGGACGGAAATACATCTTGCGCAGTTCGCAGGTGTCGTCATCACCGCCGATCAGGGGCGCGATGCCGCCACCGCCGAGCACAGCGTAATCGCGTTCGACGACAAAATAAGCCGCGCGGGGAATGGCATAAGCTTCGGCCATGGCCGCTACTTCGGTGTCGTGGATCGCGAAGCCCGGACCGTCGGCTCCGAACTCTGGCATTACCGAACGGATGATGTTGGCGACGGCGGCGTTGTCGGCGGGTGTGATGCTGCGGATGCGAAAATTCATGCCGCCAACATGCCCAATGCGCGACACAACTTCAAGGGCTGAAACTCACATCGTCGATGACCAGCGATATGCCGAGGTACTTGAGCGCATTGAAAATCTCCAGCGTGTCCGGCACGTCTTCGACCAGCACGCGTTCGGTCATTTCGAGTTCAAGGGATTCGCCCACGAATCCGAATTCCTTGAGCGCGCCGCTGACAATGTCCGGCAGGTTGTCGCGAAGGAACTGGCGGTAGGAGACGTTGACCGCAATGCGCCATACGCGCAGTTGGCGGCAGGCTTCGCGGATGACGAAGGCGCCGATGCGCAAGATTTCGCCGGTGTTTTCGGCATGCGAAATGAACAGGTCCGGGGCCAATTCGCCGAGCATGCGATCGCGCCAGCGGATCAGGGCTTCGGCCGCGATCACCTGACCGGTATGCAGGTCGACCTGTGGCTGGAAGACCAGGTAGAACTCCTGGTTGTCGAGCGCGCGCCGCAACTGCGTCTCGATCAGCAGACGATCGGTGAGCTTGCGTGCCAATGCCGGTGTGAACGCCTGCCAGCTGTTGCGACCACGGCGCTTGGCATCGAACATCGCCGCGTCGGCATGGTTGATCAGTTGCTGGGTGGTCGCGCCGTCCTGCGGATATTGTGCGATGCCGACCGAGGCATTGATCGAAAATTCCTCGCCGCTGTGCGGAAACGGTTCGGAAAATGCTTCGGTGATGCGCATCGCCATGTCGCGCACCGAGCTGTCGCTTTTGCTGGGCGTGATCATGGCCATGAATTCGTCGCCGCCAAAACGCGCCAGCAGCGTATTCGGACCGACCGCGCGGCGCAGACGTTGCGCTGCGGCAACGAGCAAGCCGTCGCCGGCGGCATGGCCGAGCAGATCGTTGATTTCCTTGAAGCGATCGAGATCGACGTAAAGCAGGGCTGGTCCCGCGCCCGGCGCCGCAACTGTTGTTCATGGCGCTTGCGAGCGGTGATGTCCTGGGCGGTGCCGATCACGCTCTCGACGACACCGCGCTGCGACTGCGGTTGTCCGATCACACGCAGCCAGCGCCGTTGTCCTCTGGCTGGCGCCAGGCGCACTTTCAGTTCGAAGGCCTGGTTTTGGCCGCGGGCAGCCACCATGGCGGCGCGCAGGCGTTCACCGTCGCTCGGCACGAACTTTGAAATGTGCGTCCAGCGCGGCGCGTACGATCAGTTGCAATTGCGCGAGCGCCGCGTCGCCGTCGATCAAGCGACTGAACCT
>JAYUXS010000408.1:0-7383 GCA_043752845.1 Lysobacterales bacterium
CGCACCGAACTCCCCTGGTTCGCCCGCGACGGACTCGACTCGATGTACTGGTCGACCCAACTCAGCGGCGCCGCCTTCGCCCTCGCCTTCGCCGTCGCCTTCGCCTACACCGCCTGGAAACTCGCCCGCCCGAAAGTGCGCGCGGAGTTCGGCGAAACGCTCGTGCAATAGAGCGTCACCGAACTACTCGATTCGGTACCCGTAAATGGCTGGGCCTCCTTCGCTCGTAAAGTCCCCCACAGAGTCTTGCCCGTTCATTGGGCCGCGACTGGCTCGGATTCTTGTCAGTTGAGCGTGATTCGTTGCAAACGAAAACCGAACCTCGCCGCCGGAAGTGAGCTCACACCCATATCCTCGGTCTGGAACACCAACTTGCGGTGAGTTCTGGGTCGTCTGGCTGCAACGAAGTGAAGCCCCAGCGATTTCGTCGACGAACACCAAGTCTTGGATCTGCACATCCTGTCCGCAAAGGATTTCGGGCTCGGGAGCCAACGTCGAGGCATTCCACGCGCGCACTGTGGGAGTCCGAAATCGGTATCGCGTCGGGACAGCTTCAGTTCGAAGTTTGTCGACAAATACCCAGTCCCCAGAAAAATCTGGCCAGCAGGTCACCCAGGGTAGAAATTGATCCCTACCAACGCCACCGATGCCAAAATTGAACTTCGATAGGACGTCTGAAAAGAACTGGCCCTGGAAACTGACTTCAATGAATACTTTCCCGTCTGCGCCAAATTCCGCGGAAAGATCGCCAACTGCTTCCAGACTGAAATAAGGAACCGGGTCGAAGGGAAGTCGGCCTGTATAGCCAAGCGCCGGCCCACCTGACATCCTGAAAATCGACGCAGTGATATGAGCAGTATCACGGTAAGTATGGCCAACGGTGGAGAAGGTGGGACCGTCCAACAACGGACCCGAGGCGGAAAACCACTCGGCACGACCGATCGCATCGTAGTTCAGAAAGAAAATGACGACACGACCGTGCTGATGTTCGACGACATAGGCTTGGGCTGGTCTTCCAGGTATCCAATAGACACCGTTTTCGGGCGTAGCAGCCTCAACAACCGCCACGCCCAGTAAAAGAACAATGCTGCAACAGATCCTTCCGAATCGATCCGACACGTCCACTCCTCCGCAAGTCAAAACCAGACTCGACTGCGATCAGTCGAGCACGTTCACGGAGACGGTGGCGGTGTCTTCGTTGCCGGCGGAATCGCGGATCGTGTAGGTGAAGGTGTCGATGCCGCAGAACGCCGGGTTGGCCTTGTAGTGGAACTGGCCGGGCGCGACCTGTACCACCTGCCCATTGGCCGGTTGGGTGACGGTGACGACCGAGAACGCATCGCCGTCCGGATCGCTGTCGTTCGCGAGGACATTGATCAACACCCAGGCGAGATTGATGGTTTCGACCGCATCATCGACGGCGTTCGGCGGTCGATTGTTCGGCACCACGATGCCTGCAGTCACGGTCACGCTGATCGTGCTGCTGGCCGTTGAGCCGTTCGCGTCGGTAATGCTGTAGCTGAAGCTGTCGCTGCCGACATAACCTGCCGTCGGCGTGTACAACACCGTGCCGCCGCTGATGCTGGCGGTGCCGTGTGCCGGTGTGCCGACGCTGGTGAGACTCAGCGCATCGCCGTTCGGATCAGTGTCGTTGGCGAGCGGGTTGATCGTGACCGGCGTCGCTTGCGGCGTGGTCGCGACATCGGGATTCGCGACCGGCGCGTTGTCACGCACGATGATGGTCACAGTCGCCGTCGCGGTGCCATTGGCGCCGTCGCTGATGCGGTAGGTGAAGCTGTCGGTGCCGACAAAACCCGCGGTCGGCGTGTAGCTGACACCGCTGGCGGTGAATGTCGCGCTGCCATGCGCCGGCTGCGTCACCGAGGTCACCACGAGCGTATTGCCATCCGGGTCGGTGTCATTGGCGAGCACAGCGACGTTCGCGGTCGTGCCGCGCTGGATGGTTGCGGCATCGTTCGCCGCCGCCGGTGCGCGATTCAGATAGACACGTGCGCCCAGCGTCTCGGTGACTGTGGTCTCGTCGAAGCGATAGACGTCGACCGTGCGCTTGTGCGCAGCCGGATTGCGCATCGCGCGATCGATCCAGGCACTGGGCAGATCGACCGGCGTCTTCACCCACTCGACGATGGTTTCGGTCTTCGTGGTCGGCGGCACGGCCTCGGTCTTACCTTCGACCGTCAGGAAACTCACGTCCACGCGACGGTTCTTGTGGCGCTCTGTCGCGGTATTCGGATATTTCGGTGCCGACTCGCCCTTGCCGCTGACATCGAGTTCGCCGCCATCAACGCCCGCACCCTCCAGCCACAGGCGCACGGCTTGCGCACGGCGTTCGGACAGCGCCTGGTTGTAGGAATCCGACGCGAGATCGCAGGTGTGACCGATGACGCTGACGCGACTGACGCGCTGGTCGGACTTGAGCGTGTCGACGACGGACTGCAGTGCGTTCGTGCCGGCACTGGTCAGTGTCGAGGAATCGAGTTCAAAGAAGGCGTCGGCACTCATCTGGATTTCATTGCGCATCACCACCGATTCGGACTGCGCTTCGGGTGCGAATTCGCGCACGACTTCGCGCTTGTGTTCCACGCTTTCGATGCGGCTACGCGGCTGGAACGAATCGCCACCGAATTCGTAGCGATAGGTCAGCCAACCGCGGGTGTCGCTGGTATCGACTTCGAACTGGCCGTCCTTGTCGATCGCTTCCACGTCCAGCGCCAGACTGTGGCCGGTGCCGCTGAAGTATTTCTGTGCGCCGACCGACGCGGTGAATTGGCGGCTGTCGAAGTCGCCGCGCTCGTGATCCAGGCCGCCTTGCAGGCGCAGCGAATGTGCGTCGAAGAAACGACCGAAACGTGCACCCACCCCGTGGTCATAAGGATGCTCGAAGGTTTCGATCAGGGTTTCGATGGTCTGCGTTTGCTCGAACGGGCGACCTGCTTCGGTGCCAGTGAGCAGATTGGTGTCGATATCGAGGTCGCTACCAATCAGGCGTTCGTCGCTGGTCGCCGCGCTCAGGGAGATGCTGCCGAACCAGCGTTCGCGCTCGAGGCCGAAGCCAAGCGTCACTTTCTCGTCTTCGAAGCGGTTGCGGTCGGCGGCGACGAACACTTTCGCGACCGTCACCGAACCCGGCTTTTCGGCCTCAGTTTCGCGCGTGGCATCACCCAGCAACCAGTGGTAACCGAGCTTGACGCCAACCGCGCCATAGTCCTGCCCCCAAGCTTCGCCAAACCACAATGCGCGCGGTCTGATGCCCCAGAAGGCGCGTATTTCACCGCCGAAATCGCCGTCATCATTGACCGACACGCCGCCACTGACATTGGTGCCGACATAAGTCAGCGGAATAC
This sequence comes from Lysobacterales bacterium, assembly GCA_043752845.1. GTDB lineage: Bacteria > Pseudomonadota > Gammaproteobacteria > Xanthomonadales > Ahniellaceae > JADKHK01. The sequence goes on from JAYUXS010000408.1 coordinate 3,366, forward strand.
TGGCGTTTTCAGTGGGCGGAGCAGTTTGGGCGACCGCAGATGCGGTCAGGGCGCAGCCAATGGCGGCTGCTAGCAAGGTTGGGCGCATGACGCAAGCTCTCGTTGTTGGGAATGAGACGAAGGTTAACGGCATTTCACGGCTCAATGACAATCCTGTCGGTGCGCTACGACACATCCGCTAGCATGCGCGCCCTTGACGAGGAGTAAGCCATGAGTTTGTCCGACACCACGCGTGCGCAAATCGATTCGCTGCTGCAGGAGCATCCCGTCGTGCTGTTCATGAAGGGCACACGCGATGCGCCGCGTTGCGGCTTCTCGGCGAATTCGGTGCGCATTCTTGGCGCGGTCACGCCCGCGTTCCTCGATGTGGACGTACTCGCCGACCCCGAGTTGCGCGAAGGTATCAAAGTCTACGGGCAATGGCCGACGATTCCGCAGTTGTATGTGCGCGGCGAACTGGTCGGCGGTGCCGACATCTTGAGCGAGATGGCGAACAGCGGCGCCCTGCACGAACTGGTCGGCGTGCCGGCACCGGATCGCACTCCGCCCACGATTCACATCACTGCCAAGGCCGCCGAGGCGATCGGCAGTGCACTGTCCGATGCCGGCGACGAAGTCTTGCATCTCGGTATTGACGAACACTTCCGCGCGCAATTTTTCCTGAAGGCTGCGGGGGGCTACGAGATTCGTGCCGAGAGCGCCGGCATCGTCCTGCACATGGACTTGCCGACCGCGCAGCGCGCACGCGGGCTGGAGATCGACTGGGTCGAGACCATGCAGGGCGCCGGGCTATCGATCCGCAATCCGAATGCGCCGCCGGAAGTCCGGCCCATGGACGTGCAGGCCTTGCGCACGGCGATGGTTGGCGCGTCGGTGCGTGTCATTGATGTGCGCCCGGCTGCCGCACGTGCCTTGGCGCCGTTCGCCAGCGCGAGTGTGCTGGAGACCGATGAAAACGCATTGCTGACACTGGCGAAGGACACCCCGCTTGCGTTCCTGTGCCATCACGGCCAGTCCAGTCGCGTCGTCGCCGAACGCTTTCGTGCTGCGGGCTTCACACAGCTTTTCAATGTCGAAGGCGGCATCGACGCCTGGTCGTTGCACATCGATCAGCGCGTGGCGCGCTACTGACCAACGGAATGGCCGGGGTTGTCACGAAAATCGACATCCCCTGCACCGTTTGTAGACCAGAACGGCGTACGCTAGATTCCAGTCAGTTCCGGAGGGATCGCCATGCACTCATTTGCACTGTTGAAAGCAGCCGCCGTCGGCTTGATCGTAGCCAGCACCTTGGTGTTGACCGGGTGCAGTCGATCGCGGGAAACAATGGCCGCCGAGGCCTGCATCAAGGCAATGACCGACCGCCTGGGTGATCGACCCTACACCGCAGATATTCCAGCCATTGCGGCGACCGCAAAACCTGAAGGCGACGACATGCTTGCGCTCGATTCGCAAGCAACCATCGATGCCGCGCAGGCCAACGAATCCATCCAGAAATTCACCTGCCGTGTCCAGTTCGATGCAGCGAAACCGGGCACCGAACCGACCGTCATCCTGTTCCAGTTCAACTTCTGACGCCAAGCGCGGCCAATGCCGCGCCGGTTTATTCGTCGAAGCGCAGGTGCTTCACCGACTTGCCATGACGGCGGATCAGGCGTAGCGCCTCAATGCCGATCTTGACGTGCGCATCGACGAAGCCTTCGGTGACCTTTTTATCCGAGGCCTCGGTCTTCACCCCTTCCGGAATCATCGGCTGGTCCGAGACCAGCAGCAACGCGCCGGTCGGAATGCTGTTGTGGAAGCCGGTCGCGAAAATCGTCGCTGTCTCCATGTCGATCGCCATCGCCCGCGTCTTGCGCAGATATTCCTTGAATTGCTCGTCGTGCTCCCAGACGCGGCGATTGGTGGTGAACACGGTGCCGGTCCAGTAGTCATGATCGAGATCGCGGATCATCGTCGACACCGCGCGTTGCAGTGAAAACGCCGGCAGCGCCGGCACTTCCGGCAACAGATAATCGTTCGACGTGCCTTCGCCGCGGATCGCCGCGATCGGCAGGATCAGGTCACCGATCTCGTTCTTGCGCTTGAGCCCACCGCACTTGCCGAGAAACAGCGCTGCCTGCGGACTGATCGCGGACAGCAGGTCCATCACCGTCGCGGCATTGGCGCTGCCCATGCCGAAGTTGATCAGAGTGATGCCATCGAATGTGACGCTCGGCATCGGCCGGTCCAGACCACGGATCTCGCCGCCGCCGATGACGCGCTTGAACACTTCGAGGTAACCACCGAAGTTGGTCAGCAGGATGTGGCTGCCGAATTCTTCCAGCGGCACGCCGGTATAGCGCGGCAACCAGTTCGCGACGATCTCGTGTTTTTCTTTCATTACTCTCTCCTCATGATCTGCGCCATTGTATGCGAGTGCCGTACTGGCTTTCCGCCGGTTGCCTACAGACACTCGTCGAAACGCCCATCGTGCCGGCATGCGCGAGTCGCACCGACGCCAGGAAAGAAATCAAATGACCGATCCACGTCCGCTGTGCGCACTGACCATCGCCGGCTCCGATTCCGGCGGTGGTGCCGGTATTCAGGCCGACCTGAAGACCTTTGCCGCCCATGGCGTGCACGGTCTGTCGGCGATTGCCGCATTGACCGCGCAACACACGCGTGGTGTCACCGCGGTGCATGTGCCACCAATCGACTTCCTGCGCGCGCAGATCGATGCCTGTTTTTCCGACTTTCGCATCGGCGCAGTCAAGCTCGGCATGCTTGCGACGGCCGAAATCATCCATGCCGTCGCCGACGCACTCGCGCACTGGCAGCCGCCGCAGATCGTGCTCGATCCGGTCATGGTTGCGACTTCAGGCGCGAAGCTGCTGGAAGACTCGGCCTTGCATGCATTGCGAACCCGCCTGCTACCGATGGCGACCGTGGTGACGCCGAACATTCCGGAGGCCGAGTTGCTGCTTGGTCGCTCGATCCGCAGTGACACAGAAGCCATCGCGGCGGTGACTGCGCTGCTCGCACTCGGCGCACCTGCGGTGCTGCTCAAGGGCGGTCATCTCACCGGGGTACAACTGGTCGACCGATTCGGAGCGGGCGATGCGCGCGAAGCGTTCGTGCATCGTCGTCTCGATGTCGAGGGCCATGGCACCGGTTGCACGCTGGCTTCGGCGATCACGGCACAACTGTGTCTCGGGCTTACCTTGCACAACGCCTGTAACGAGGCGGCCGAATATGTCCACGGTGCCCTGCTTCATGCATATCGTCCAGGTCTCGGCACGGTCGCGGTACTCGATCATTTCTGGCGTGCGCGCGACAGCGGGTGAGCATCGCAGCTGCGGAGTGACGAAGCGGCCCTGTTCGAAGGCGAACGTCTGCTCAGCCTCGCCGGTCGCGAGACCCTGGCGAAGTATCTCGCTGGAGGTCGCGTCGTGATTTACGTCGATCGCGCCATCGATATCCGTCGCGCCGTCGCCTTTGTGCGCAAACACGGCATGAAACCGGTCGTTGCCGGTGGCGTCGAAGCGTGGAAAGTCGCTGACCTGCTGGCGCGCGACGAAGTCCCGGTGCTGATCGACTCGCTGACCAACCTGCCCGGCAACTTCGACCAGGTCGGCGCCACACTCGAAAACGCTGCGCGCCTGCACAAGGCGGGTGTCGTCGTTGCATTTTCGCAGTCCGGTGACGGCTCGCACACCGCGCGCAAGCTGCGCCAGACCGCAGGGAATGCGGTCGCCCATGGCCTGCCCTGGGAAGCCGGGCTCGCTGCGATCACCGCGAATCCTGCGGCAATTTTCGGCGCCACCGATCGCGGTCGCATCAGTGTCGGCCTGCGCGCCGATCTCGTGCTCTGGGATGGCGATCCACTCGAAGTCAGCAGCCTGCCCGATGCGATGTGGATCGGCGGCGAGGCGCAATCGATGCAGTCCCGCCAAACGCTGCTGCGCGATCGCTACGCGCCGAAGCGTTGATTGGCAATCGACGCAATACGATGAATTCGATGTAGGAGCGCCGCGTG
>JAYUXS010000409.1:0-7366 GCA_043752845.1 Lysobacterales bacterium
GCGGTGGATCAGGCGGTCGGCCAGCGTCGACTTGCCATGGTCGATGTGGGCAATGATCGAGAAGTTGCGAATATGCTTCATGCAATAACAAGGCCCCGGCACGAACCCGGGGCCACTCATTCGAAAGGATCGCGGATTATCGCACGAAGACCGGCACTTTCGGGCCCGATTATTCGCCGGTCGTCAAGGCAATGAAGGAATTGTTGCCGCCGCGTCGCACCAGCAACATCGCCGCTTCGCTTTTCGGCACCGCAGCGGCAGCGGATTTGAACTCGGCGACTGTGTTCACGCGCTTGCGCCCAACCATAATCACGACATCGCCAGGACGCAGCCCGACGCGCCGCGCACTGGCACTTGTCACGTTTTCGACCAACAGTCCACCGTCAATGCCGGACTGTTCGCGCTCCTCGCCGGTCAGTTCACGCACGTTCAGGCCGAGCGCGTCGCCCTTCGCAGGCACCGCTTGGGGCGCCGGTATGGCACCACCCGCCGCTAGGTTTCCAGGCAATTCGCCGACGACCAACGGTACCGTGATCGGCTTGCCGTCACGGACTACGCCGAGCGTGACCTTCGTCCCCGGTGCTGTCGCGCCAATAACCGGCGGCAAGTCGCTGGAACGCTCGATCTTCTGTCCGTTCACGCTGACGATGACATCACTTTCCTTCAAGCCAGCGCGGGCTGCGGGCGTGTCCGGATTGACTTGGGCAACGAGCGCACCGGTCACTTTCGATAGCCCAAGCGACTTCACCAGAGCGGCGCTCACTTCCTGCAAGCCAACACCGAGGTAACCGCGCGACACCTTGCCCTTGGCACGCAACTGCGCCACGACCTTGTTGGCATAATCAATCGGAATCGCGAAGCTCAAGCCGATCGACCCGCCGGTATTGGAAAAAATCTGCGAATTGATGCCAACGACTTCGCCGGCCAGGTTGAATAGCGGACCGCCGGAATTACCGCGATTGATCGCGGCATCGTTCTGGATGAAGGGCACGTAGCGCTGGTCATCACCGAGATTGCGGCCCACGGCACTGACGATGCCGGCAGTGACCGAGAAGTCGAGGTTGTAGGGCGATCCGATCGCGATCACCCACTGGCCCGGCTTCAGTTTGGACGAATCTCCGAGCGCCGCTGCGGTCAGCCCTGATGCCTCGATCTTCAGCAACGCGACATCACTTTGCTGGTCACTGCCAATGACCTTGGCCTTGAATTCGCGACGATCTCGCAGGCGTACGGTGACGTCGTCCGCATCGGCAACCACGTGGTGATTGGTGAGCAGATAGCCGTCCTCGGAAATCACGAATCCAGAACCGCCGGACACGCTCTCGCCGCGTCGTGGATCCTGGAACTGGCGCGGGTCCTGGAACCGGCGCGGATCACCAAAGAAGCGGCGGAAAACGTCCGGCACCTCTTGCTCGCTGAGTTGCGACGGGTCGTTTTGATCCGACGCATTTTTGCGTGCGGTGATGTTTACGACTGAGGGCGCATTGCGCTCGACCAGCTGCGTGAAGTCCGGCAGTGATTGCGCGCGCAACGGCATCGCCACTAGTGCCAGCGAAATGACGGCGAGTTGTAGACAACGGTTCAACATGGATCAGCTCCTTCGAGTCTGGGGTTTTCCGGATACGCCGAATGGCGTACCACTCAATGCTTGTCGGAACCGACGGCGCGATTGGCCAGGTCGACCGCGGTGGGCAATGGCACTTCACCGACGACCACGGCACGCTCATGTCCGAACTGGCGAGCCGCCAACTGGGTCGCGCCGCGACGCAGCGTGGTCATACGATCGAGGTTGTCACCGCGAGTTTCAAGGTACAGCGTGATCATCGCCAGACCGTCGCTCATGATCAGGCTGCGGCGACCGCGTTCCTGGCGCGTGGCGATGATCCGGAATCCAGCCGGCAGCATTGGCGTCGACGCATCGACTGCGGGCAGTGCCGGCAAGGCGGCCATCGATTGCGCCTCGGCCTCACGCGCATCCACCGACAGCGACGTGAACATGACCTGCTGCAGCGTCTCGCGGCGTGGACCGATCAAGGCCACGCCGAGCAATACGCCACTTTCCGGACTGATCCACAGTCTTTGCGAATAGCGTTGCTCGTCGCGCGCCACGGCATCGACGATCTTCGCGAGGAAGCCGGCAATACGCTCGGAACCGGCATCGGCGAGTTGATAGCTGCTGCCAATGCGACCGGCATCGAATGCCGTTTGTGCGAACACCATCGGCGACAGGCGTTGGGCACCGCCGGGAACCTCGATACGGACTTCACGGGCGTCGCGGAACAACGCGCGCGGCATACCGCTCAGGCTGGTGACATGCTCGAATCCGCTTCGACCAGGGTGATGCACGACGCGCACCGCATCGAACTTGCCGTCATGCATGAACACGACGACGCCTTCGAAGGACCGAGTCGCCTGCGCGTGCTGCGCGGCGATCAGAAGATCGATGGACCCATTGGCGCGGACGTCGCCACCGAGCATCATCACCGCAGTCGTCAACAGCAAGACAGGCAGGCGCATGATGCTGCTCAACGCGGGGTATTCGTCTGCTCCGGCGCCACGCCGACGCTGGTCGCCGGCACGACCACCATCGGCACATACGGCACCATGCCGATCGCGCCATTGGAGCCATTGGCCAGACCATGTTCGACGAAATACTGGTCGAACTCGTTGCTCACCTGCGGCTGCGCCAGAACGAAGCTCTGGCGGTCGGCCACCGGCGACAGGCGCCAATTCGGGGTCAGATCGGTCGTAGTTACCGGCGCCACATGCGCCAGCGTCACCGCACCCGCATCAAAGCTGTCGGTCGGCGCGAGCGTCGGCTGCCCGAGCATCAAAGCCATCGCGGCAACACCGGCGGCAATCGCCGTGCCAGCAAGAGCACGCCACAGCCCGGCGCGGGACGCCGGAACCGATGCTTCGGGCAAGTCTTCATCCAGCGCGAGGCGAACGCGGGCGCAGAAGTCGACCGGGGCCAGAGTATCGTGCTTGCGCAGTGCATCACGCACGCCGTGCCAGCGCTCCCAGGTGGACAGCAACTCGGCGTCATTGCCGAGACGCTTGCTCAGGAATTTCGCGCTGTCCGCAGCCAATTCGCCGTCCATCAACGACGACAGTTGTTCGCGTATGGTTTCGTTATTCATACCGCTTCCAATTCGCTGTCTGGGCCGTCGAGCAACGGCCGGAGGTTTTGGTCTATGGCATCGCGTGCCCGAAAAATGCGCGAACGCACGGTACCAATCGGGCAATTCATCGCCGTGGCGATCTCTTCATAACTGAGTCCATCGACTTCGCGCAAGGTAATGGCTTTGCGCAGATCCGCCGGCAGTCGATCAACTGCAGTGGTGACCGCACGTTCGATTTCTTGGCGCATCAGTTCACGCTCGGGTGTGGCCGAGTCGCGCAAGCGCATACCACCCTCAAGCATCGCCGCGTCATCGATCTGAATGTCATCGCCAGGCGGACGGCGTCCTTGCGACACCAGATGATTCTTGGCGGTGTTCGTCGCGATCGTGTACAGCCAAGTGTAAAAGGCACTCTCGCCGCGAAAATTCGCCAGCGCGCGGTAGGCGCGGATGAACGTGTCCTGCGCGACGTCTTGTGCTTCAGCGTGATTGTGCACGTACCGCGAAATGATCGCGAACACCTTGTGTTGATATTTCCGCACCAGCGGATCAAACGCGGATTTCTGCCCGGCCTGGACTCGCCTCACCAATTCGAGGTCGGCTTCTGCCTCGCTCATGCGCAGCGCTCCGGCACCAGACAGTGGCGCGATCACCGACGCGAGCGTCGAGATGACGCTAGCGGGGCTCGAAGACTTGAGAAGACTGACTGGCATCGCGCACGCTCACCGAGTGGATTCGCGCTTATAGACCAGCGTCCCGCGACAAAGTTCACGGCAGTTCGGCCGGAGGTGCCGGACCACGATTGATCAGCCGTTCGCGCTCAGCCATCATGTTTTCGAATGACGCTGGCGGCATCGGGCGGGCGAATAGATAACCCTGCAATTCCTCGCAGCCATGCTCACGCAGGAAGTTCAGGTGTTCCTCGTATTCCACGCCCTCGGCGATCACGCTGCGATTGAGGTGCTGGGCCATGTTGATGGTGGCGCGCACGATCGCCTCGTCGTCCGGATCGACACCGATGTTGCGCACGAAGGTCTGGTCGATCTTGATGCGATCAGCCGGGAAGCGCTTGATGTAGTCCAGCGAGCTCTGACCGGTGCCGAAATCGTCAATGGCGATCGAACAACCCATATCGCGCAGCGCTTGCAAGGTCTCGATCAAGTTGGGAATGGTCTTTACGTTGATGCTTTCCGTCACTTCGAGTTCGAGGTGGTTCGGATCGAGCCCGGTTTCCGTCAGCACACGCTGCACGACTTCAAGAATGTTCGGCTGCCGCAGTTGCAACGCTGACAAATTGACCGAGATGCGCAGCGGAACATTGAATTTGTCGTGCCAGCGCTTGGTATCAGTACACGCCGTGCGCAGCATCCATTCGCCGATCGGAATGATCAAGCCGTTGTCTTCCGCGAGCGGAATGAAGAATCCGGGCGAGATCATGCCGAGTTCAGGGTGCTCCCAGCGAATCAGCGCTTCCATGCCGATGATGTCTTCGGTGATCGTATTGACCTGCGGCTGATAGTAGGCGCGAAGTTCGTTGTTGCGCTCGGCCACGCGAAGTTTCGACTCCAGTGACAGGCGCTGCTGATGCGATTCCTCAGGCACCGCGACATAGGCCTGGAAGTTGTTTCTGCCCATGCCCTTGACGTTGTACATCGCGATGTCGGCATGCTTCAGCATCTTCTCGGCAGTGGTCGCATCGTCCGGATAGAAACTGATGCCGATCGAGGAGGTCATATGCAATTCGCGACCGTCACCCAATGTCAGCGGCGTTTCGAGCACCCGGCAGATTTTTTCGGCGATGCGCAGCACGTCGTCGCGCTGGACGATATGCCGCAAGATCAGGGTGAATTCGTCGCCGGCGTAACGCGCCACGGTGTCGCTGCCGCGCACGCAGGCACGCAGGCGCTTGGATACCGCGATCAGCAACTCGTCGCCGACGCCGTGGCCGAGGCTGTCATTGACCGTCTTGAACCGATCCAGATCGACGAACAACACCGCGAAGCATTCGCCGGTGCGATGCGCTTCCTTGATCGTCGTCTCCAGGCGGTCGTTGTACAGCAGTCGGTTCGGCAATCCGGTGAGTGAGTCCTGCAGACCTTTGGCGCGACCAAGCTCATGTGCGCGTTCAATCTCGAGTTCAATCGACAAGCGCGCAGCAATCGAGCGTGCCGCGGCGACCATGCCGGAATCCTCGCCGATCACGTGGCGCCCGGCACAGACCATCGCACCGATCACCACTTGGCGTTCGTCACGCAACGGGATGCCGATCAGCGACTCGAACCGATAGCTGTTGGCGATCGCCTCGCCTCCGAGCGCCTTCCACGCATCGGCCTGAACCGCAAACGCGTCGCCATTCATCACCTTGCGCAATGCAGCATTGCGCAGGTGTTCGCCGATAACCGGCGGTAGTCCGGCGCGCTGAAAGCTCACGACCAGATCGCCTTCCTCACCCAGTTCGGCCCGCTGCGCGACGAGATGGAGGAAATCGAATTTCGCCCATTCGATAAGACGAGTCGTCAATGATTTGACCAACCCTTCGCTACCGCGCTGGCTCCACATCAGGTCGAGGAACTCGCCAAACGGACGTCCGACGGCATCCGGCGGGATAGTCCGCAGTGCCGTGAGAAGACGCGTATCAGCGCCGATGCGGACCGGTCGCGAAATCGCTTCCACCGGTACGCGTCGTCCGTCGGCACGCGGTGTCATTTGACGGATGCGCACGCTGCCCTGCTTCTGCATCAACTGCATCAGTTCTCGGCGGGCGTCACCACGATGCGTCAGGTCGAGCTGGTCGATCGACTGACCACGTAATTGCGCAAGCGTAAAACCCGACTGAGTCAGATAAGTCTGATTGGCTTCGAGCACCCGCCCGTTCGCTGGATCGGAAACGATCAGTTCGTCGAGACTTGCATCGAATGCGAACCGGTAGTCAACGATGGGGTCAGGCGCGGAAAGATGACCCGCAGCCTCCGCCACCGGCGTGATCGCCGTGATGATCTTGGCGAGCGCGTCGTCCGCGTTTACCGGCGACGGCAACCAGGCGCGCATATTGGCGGGCGGCGCCAGCGGCCAGACTGTCGCGGGATCAACCGTACTGACGATCACCACGGGCATCAGTGCGGTGCGTGGGTCATGCGAAAGCTCATCGCAATAGGATTTTACTTCGACGTCTTCGACGCCGATTTCCAGAACAATCACTTCGATGTTGCTGTCCTGCGCGAGCATTGAACGGGCCTGGGCTACGTCCTTGGCGGCGTAGATCGCCTCAAACTCCTGACCGTCAAGCAGTTCCCAAAGCAATCGACGATCGCCCCGCTCGTTCACCAGCAACAAAACTGCACCGTGTGCCATGCGTGACCTCAGGTGATCCAACGGCCATCGCGCAAACGCGGCGGTCGCTTCGATTCCATGTCGTGCACCATGCGGTGCACGAATGCATCGAGCCCTTCCGGCATGCGCACCTTCTGATCGATGAACACGAGCTTTCGCGCCTGGCCCTGTTGTCTGGCCAGTTGGCGCAAGATCCCGGTGACTGGCGGCCGCAGCAACTTTGAGAATCCGGTAAACAGATAGACGCCGACATGCAGACTGTTCTGGATGTGGCGCAACGCGTCGTGCATGCGCTGGCTACCCGGGACGGTGAGATCGCTTTCGCGCAATGACACCACGCCGATACCTTCGGACCAGTGATAGATCGAGTTGCCGCTGCGCATCGCGAAATGCCGGAACTGCGCCACGATATCGTCGACACGCGGCGTCTCGATGACGATCAAGTGCTTGTCGTTTTCGACGATTTCCTCGTAAAGCTTCGGCGTCACGAATAGTGACGTGGCTTCCGACGTGGTGCTGACGCGGGCATCCTGACTCATGTGCCAACCTTAGCCTCGTGCGCAGCGATTGACCAGAGCGGCGCCGCCCCGTGAAGATGTTGATCTATTCCGACTCCAACTATGAGGCCCATCATGTTCGACGGCTTGCGTCTGCGCCACTGGAAGCATGAACTGGACGCGGATCGCGTTCTGACGCTCTCGTTCGACCGCGAAGGCGAGTCGGTCAACAGCCTCGCCCGCGAGGTGCTTGAAGAACTTGGCAGCTTGATCGAGCGCCTCCGTCTTGATCCGCCGAAAGCCGTCATCGTGCGCTCCGCCAAGGCCGCAGGCTTCATCGCCGGTGCCGACATCCGCGAATTCCGCGCCTTCGCTGAGCGCGGCGAGACCATCGATGCGATCAAGCGCGGGCATCGC
>JAYUXS010000410.1:0-3148 GCA_043752845.1 Lysobacterales bacterium
CCAGCGACTGCGAGTACCCGGCCTGATCCTGCGCCGCGAAGCGACGCGACAGATGCGGCAGGATCACCGTACCGATGGCGACTCCGAACAGGCCCAAGGGAAATTCGACCAGGCGATCGGAGTAATACAGCCAGTCTTGGGAACCGTCGGCGAGCAGGGACGCGAACACGGTGCCGACGAGCAAATTCACCTGCGCCACCGACGACGAGAACAGCGTCGGCAGCATCAGTTTGCCGACACGACGTACATCGACATGGTTGAACCCAAGCTTGAAGCGCGGCCGCAACCCGAGCCGCGCCAAGGCCGGCCACAACAGCGCGAGTTGCAGGAAACCGGCGACGAGCACGCCCCAGGCCAATGCTTTCGGCGGCACGGCCATCTGCGGTGCCAGCAACAACATCGCGGCAATCACCGTCAAGTTGTGCAGCACCGGCGTGAATGCGGCCAGACCGAACTTGCCGAAGCTGTTCAGCACCGACGCGCACAAGGCCATCATCGAAATGAAGATCAGATACGGGAAGGTGATGCGCAGCATCTCGGTGGTCAGCGCAAACTTCTCCGGTTCATCGAGCGCGCCGGGCGTGAACACGGTCGCGATCAACGGCGCCGCCAGCACGCCGATACCGGCGACGACGAAAACCACCGCCGCCAGCGAGCCGGCCATGTGGTCGATGAAGTCGCGCAGGCGCTCGCGGTCGCCGCTCTCGCGGATTTCGTTCAGCACCGGCACGAAGGCCATCGACATCGAGCCTTCGGCGAACACACGGCGCAGGAAATTCGGGATCCGGTAGGCGACGATGAACGCGCTCATCGCGCCGCCGGTGCCGAACATCGTCGCCTGCAACATGTCGCGCGCGAAGCCGGCGATGCGCGACAGGAAAGTCATCGCGGTGAACACCAGCGTCGAGCGCAGCAGCTTCATGCCGACACCATTTCTGATGTCATTTGACGTACGCGGCCAAAATCTGGATACTTCGCCCCCTTTTTGTCCCCCCCGAATACCGGAGCAAGACCTTGGCCAACATCAAGTCCGCGAAGAAACGCGCGATCCAGTCGGAAAAACACCGCCTGCACAACAACAGCCAGCGCTCGATGATGCGCACCGCTGTCAAGAACGTCCTCAAAGCGATCGACACCGGCAACAAGCCCGGCGCCGAGACCGCGTACAAGACGGCGGAAACGCTGCTTGACCGCTTCGCTGGTCGTGGTCAGATCCACAAGAACAAGGCCGCCCGCCACAAGAGCCGTATCACGGCCCGAATCCGCGCGATGACATAAGACGAAGCTGCTCTGCTTCGTGTTGACGAAAAAGCCGGCGCATGCCGGCTTTTTTGTTGGTCGCGCCGCACGCGTTGCTCCTGCAAGCTCCGTCAGCAGCGATGCCGCGAGATTGGGCATTCAGGCGTTGGTTTCGGCCGCGTCGCGCTTCGCGGCGGTGATGAAGGCCATCGCCTTCTTGGTGACGATCTCGCAACCTTCACCGGTGGCCGCTGATACCGCGAACCACGGCTTCTTCGACCAGCGCAACTGCTTGAGCATGCCCTGGATCAGCGCATCGCGGTCTTCTTCGGCGATCAGGTCGATCTTGTTGAACACCAGCCAGCGCGGACGCTTCGCGAGCTCGGCATCGAATTTCTTCAGCTCCTTCTCGATCGTCTTGACCTGCGCGACCGGATCGACGGCTTCGTCCATCGGCGCGACATCGACCACATGCAGCAGCAGGCTGGTGCGCGACACGTGCTTCAAGAACTGGATGCCGAGCCCGGCGCCTTCGGCCGCACCTTCGATCACGCCGGGAATGTCGGCGATGACAAAGCTGTGGTCACGACTGACCGAGACCACCCCGAGATTCGGATACAGGGTCGTGAACGGATAGTCCGCGACTTTCGGCGTCGCTGCCGACACGGCACGGATAAACGTCGATTTGCCGGCATTCGGAAAGCCGAGCAGGCCGACGTCGGCGAGTAACTTCAATTCCAGGCGAATTTCGCGTTCATCGCCAACGATTCCCGGAACGGCACGCCGCGGCGAACGATTGGTCGAACTCTTGAACACCATGTTGCCGGCCCCACCGTGGCCGCCCTTCGCAACCAAAGTTCGGCTTCCATGACGGGTCAGATCGGCAATCGTCTCGCCGGTATCGATATTGACGATCGCGGTACCCACCGGCACGCGGATCAAGGTGTCTTCGCCGTCGGCGCCGGTCATCTGCCGACCCATGCCGTTTTCGCCGCGCTTGGCCTTGAAGATGCGTTCATGACGGAAATCGACGAGGGTGTTCAGATTCTCGTCGGCCTGCACGATGACATTGCCGCCATCGCCGCCATTGCCGCCGTCGGGGCCACCGAGCGGAATGAATTTCTCGCGGCGGAAACTCACGCTGCCATTGCCGCCGGCACCGGCCACTACTTTGATTTCAGCTTCGTCGACGAATTTCATGGTGGGAGGATGCGGCAATTGGCGGGAAACGAAAAGGCGTCACGAAGGTATTTCGCGGGCCTGCATTTTTTCGAAAGCCTGGATTCAAAGGCTCAGAAACAAGAAAGCCCCGCAGCGCGGGGCTCTCCGGATTGTCGAGCGTAAAGCTGCTCAGCGAACGCTGACGACGCGACGACCGCCGTTCGGACCTTTCACCGCGAATTCGACGACGCCGTCTGCCAGGGCATACAACGTGTGATCGCGACCCAGACCGACTTTGACGCCCGGGTGATATTCGGTACCGCGCTGACGCACGATGATGTTGCCGGCTTCAACCGCCTGGCCACCAAAGAGCTTCACGCCAAGATATTTCGGATTCGAGTCGCGGCCGTTGCGGCTGGAACCTACGCCTTTTTTCTGTGCCATGGCTGTTCTCCTGGTGCCTTACTGGTTGATGCCGGTGATGAGGATTTCGGTGTAATGCTGACGGTGACCCATCTGCTTGCGGTGATGCTTGCGGCGACGGAACTTGACGATGCGGATCTTCTCGCCACGCCCGTGCGACTTCACCGTCGCCGACACCGTTGCACCTGCAACCGTCGGGGCGCCAACGCTGATCGCGTCGCCGTCACCCAACAACAGCACCTGGTCAAACGTCACCGAGGCACCGGCCTCGACATCCAGCTTTTCAACACGCAGGAACTCGCCCTGCATCACGCGGTATTGCTTA
>JAYUXS010000411.1:0-7357 GCA_043752845.1 Lysobacterales bacterium
CACCGCGCTCGACGCCAAGATCAAGGAAATCGAGGAACTGCAGAAGACGCGCGAGCAACTGCTGCAGCGCAAGCAGATCATCGAACAACTCCAATCCAGTCGTACGCAGATGGTGCACATGTTTGACGAGCTCGTCCGCACGTTGCCGGACGGCGTCCGTCTCACCTCGCTCAAGCAGAGCGCCGAGTCGCTGGAAGTGGAAGGCATGGCGCAGTCCAATGCGCGTGTTTCCGCTTACATGCGCAACATCGAGAAAGCCGGCTGGATCCGCAAGCCCGATCTGAAAAAAGTCGAGGCGACGACGCCGGACAAGTCGGCACGTTATCGTTTCCTGCTGACTGCCAACCTGCGTAAATCAGAAGACGAGAAAGCCGAGGGATCGCAGGATGGTGTCGAGGCTGACGGCACCGTCAGCGCCGATGCACCAGCGCCCGCTGGAGGCACGCCATGAAGATGTCCGACATCAACAGTCTCGACTTCAAGAACTACGGTTCTTGGCCGATGCCGATCAAGTTCGTGGCCGCCCTGCTGGTGTTTGTTGTCGTTTGCGCGGCTGGATATTTCACGCAGGTGAAGCCGAAAAATGATGAACTTGAAGTGCTGCGCGGCAAGGAGCTGGAACTGATCTCGGTGTTCACCGAGAAGCAGGGCAAGGTCGTCAATCTCGAGGAATACAAGAAGCAGCTCGAAGAAATGCGCGAGTTGCTGCGACAGATGATCCGCCAGTTGCCGAGCAAGACGGAAATGCCGGACTTGTTGATCGACGTCTCGCAAACTGCGTTGTCATCGGGCATTGACAATGAACTGTTCGAGCCTGGCCCTGAAGTTGCGAAAGAGTTCTACGCGGAGAAGCCGATCACCTTGCGCATGAAGGGCACCTATCATCAGTTCGGCGCCTTTGTCAGCGGCGTCGCGTCTTTGCCGCGCGTCGTCATCCTGACCATGCACGACGTATCGCTGACGCCTTCTGACAAGGGGCCCGCGGCGCCTGGCAGCAAAACCACGCAGGCACCCGGTACATTGGTCCTCGAGGGTACCGTGAAGACCTATCGTTACCTAGACGACGAGGAGCTTTCCGAGATGGCGGCGGAAGCTGCACCCCCAGGCGCGCCCGGCGCGCCAGCGCCACCAGCGAAGTGAGGTACGAGCTGATGAATACACCCACTTTCAAAACCGCATTGGCCGCATGGATGGCGCCGCTGGCAGCACTTTTACTGCTGTCCGGATGCGCCAAAGGGACGCGCGACCTTGAGGATCAACTCACGCAAATCAAATCGCGTCAGGGCACACCAGTCGAAGCATTGCCGGCGATGCGCGACTTCCCGCCCTTTCCCTACACGGCGTTCGATCTACGCGATCCGTTCGCGCCATTTTCCGACGATGACAATGCACCTTCCGGCGGTGGTGCCGGCCCCAAGCCGGACGCAGATCGGGCGAAGGAATACCTCGAGTCCTTTCCGCTCGACAGCATGGACATGGTGGGCACTCTCGGGACCAACGATGACTTGGCCGTGTTGCTGAAAGATCCGGACGGCGTCGTTCATCGCTTGCGCCCCGGCAATTACCTTGGACAAAACGACGGCCAGATCACCGCGATTTTCGAAGATCACATCGAACTCGTGGAATTGGTTTCTAACGGCAATGGCGGTTGGATCGAGCGTCCCGCGTCGATCGCGCTGGACGATGAATAATCAGGAGTGGCACGCATGAGCACATACACGGTCACGCAACGGCAGGCGCAACAGTTCGGCGCAAGCTCGCTCTCGACGCTCGGTCGACAGATGTTTGCAGCAGCATTGATGTTCGCATCGGCCGCTGTCTCGGCGTCGAACAGGGTCGAGGACATCAGCTATGCCTCGACGCCCGACGGGACGACGGAAATCACCATCAAGATGTCGAGCCCGCCGATGGCACCACGCGCGTTTGCGACCGAGTCGCCGCCGCGTATCGCGGTTGATCTCGACGATACCCAAAACGGGTTGACCGAGCGTAGGATCAATATCGGCAGCGGCGCGGCAGCGTCGGTGTCGGCCGTCGAAGCCGGTGGCAAGACCCGTGTTGTGGTCGAGCTTTTCCATCCAGCCACATTCGACTCGCGCATCGACGGCAACAACCTTGTCCTGTCCATCGGCAAGGGCGGTTCGATGAATCAGACCATTGCCGAGACCGGCGCGTCCGTGATTTCGCAGCCTACCGTCAATGAAGTTGACTTCCGGCGCGGCACCGCAGGCGAAGGTCGGGTCATCGTCAAGTTCAGCAAGGACGGCGCCGGCACCGACCTGCGCAAGGAAGGCAACAAGCTGATCGTTGACTTGTTCGACGTCGGTCTGTCCAACGACCTGCCGATTCGACTCGACGTCACCGACTTCGCGACGCCAGTACAGTTCATCGAAACTCGCGAACGTGCAGGCGGTGCCCGCATGGAAATCCAGACAAGTGGTGCGATCGAGCACATGGCCTACCAGACGGGCAGCGAGCTGGTCGTGGAAATTTCCAAGGTTGCAATCAAGGACGACGAGCGCAAGAAGCTCGGCGAACCGGTCGAGTACAACGGCACGCCCGTCACATTCAACATCCAGGATATCCCGGTACGGTCGGCACTTCAGTTGATCGCAGACGTCTCGGAGCTCAACATCGTGGTGGCAGACAGCGTTCAAGGCAACGTCACCCTGCGTTTGGTCAATGTGCCGTGGGATCAGGCGCTGGACATCGTGCTGCAGGCCAAGGGCCTCGACAAGCGCAGCCAGGGCAACGTCGTCTGGATCGCGCCGACCGCCGAAATCGCGCAACGCGAACAGGCTCTGGAAGATGCGCGTATTGCGCTTGAAGATCGCTCGCCACTGGTCACCGAGTACATCGCGATCAACTATGGCAGTGCTGAGGAAATCGCGAAGTTGCTTACCGAGGACGCACTGCAGGGACAACAACAAGGTGGCCAGGGTGGTGCGCAGCAGCAGAATGGTGAAAGAGGCTTCTTGTCCAAACGCGGCAGTGTGACGTTTGACAAGCGCACGAACACGCTGCTGGTGAACGATACGGCTGAAAAAATCAAGGAACTCAAAAACCTGATCGCGCTGCTTGACAGGCCGGTAGATCAAGTTCTGATCGAAGCACGAATTGTCGTCGCCAGCGACACGTTCTCTCGGGAGTTGGGTGCTCGTTTTGGTGTCTCGGGCGCATATGAGGACAGCCACGGCAACATCATTACGTCGTCGGGCAACGTGCAGGCGACCGACCAGATGATCAATCGTGCGCTGAGTAACAGGCTTCTTGGTAGACCGAGCGGACTGCCTGTGGCTACACCCGGAGGACAAGGTGGCGGCATTATTGGTCCATCGCTCGCAAATCGCTTGAACGTCAACCTGCCGGCGGCAGCCGGTGCCGGCAGCTTCGGCTGGTCGGTGCTTGCCGCAGACTACATTCTCGACCTGGAGCTGTCGGCCTTGCAAACCGAGGGACGCGGTGAAGTCGTTGCCAGTCCGCGCGTGATTACTGCGAATCAGCGCGAGGCGGTAATCAGACAGGGTGACGAAGTCGGCTATGTGACGATCTCGGCTGCGGGTGGCTCTGGCGTGCCGATTCCAACCGTCAATTTCAAGGAAGTGCTGCTTGAGCTCAAGGTGACTCCGACGATCACGCAGGACGACCGCATTTTCCTGTCGATGAACGTCAAAAAGGACGAGGTCGCCGGCTTTGTCTCGACTTCGATCGGTGATGTGCCCCAGATCACCAAGCGCGAAATCAACACCGCAGTGCTGGTGGAAAACGGCCAGACCGTGGTGCTTGGCGGCGTATATGAATTTGAAACACGCGAAGACTTGGCCAAGGTGCCGTTCCTGGGTGATTTGCCGGGGCTCGGCAACCTGTTCAAACGCAAGTCGCGGGACATTTCTAAAGCTGAACTGCTGATCTTCGTGACGCCCAAAATACTGCGTCAGCGTGGCAAGAAATGATCGCGTTGACGATGAATCGAATTGGACTAAAGAACGTGGAGACCAACATGACTAAGTTCGCTAAGGCTGTAGGCGCCTTGATTACAGCGCTAGCGCTGGCCAGCTGTGGTGGCGGCGGTGGTAGCGGCAATGACGGCGGCTTTACTGCGCCTGGTCTGCGGGTCTCGGTGACGCCTGTGCAGGGTCAGACGACGCCTTTCTCGCTGGTTGATGTGCCAGTTCGCGTAACGTCGGCGAATGGCGCTCCGGTCAACGACGGCACCGAAGTCACGTTGCAGGTATCTTCCGGCAGCCTGGGTCTGGTTTCGTCCTTGCAGCGTACCGGAAGCGGCGCTTTCATCGGCGAGCGTATAACCGCAACCACCACCGGCGGCAATGCACTGTTTCGCTTTCACAGCCGTGCGACTGGTGCGGTGACCTTGACGGCAACGGCGCGCGATACGGCGTCTGGATCCGCACAAATTTCGTCCTCAGCGTCGATCACGATCGCGCCAGGCGCATCGACGGACCCAAGACTCCGGATGACGCCCACAACCACCTCATTGCCCGCCAATGCATTTGGCGTCGCCCCGTTTTACGGATCCCCGTACATCGCAGACGTGACAATAGAATGGCGGCGGCTTGATGGATCTTTGGTACCCGACGGCAGTGTAGTCGGTGTTTCCGTTACGCCATTTGTAGACGCCGTCAACGGATACTCCACGCCGGATCTGGGGACTACCCCGCTTAACGAATTCGAGCAGATCCTAAATACCGGGTCCGTGACGATTACCGGCGGCCGAGCCACGATATTTGTTCATTCCGCTCAACGATTGTCGACCTTCAATGTCGTGATCACTGGAACCGACCCCAATACGCAAGAAGCGCTTAGCCAGGTTCTGACATTCAATGTCGTGCAGGGTTCACCGCGACTTCCGGCAAGTATTGCCCTTACGCGTAGCGGTGTGAATGTCTATTCAAGCGCGAGCGGCGGGAATTCGAACGATCGCATGGTCGCGGTGGTTCGTGACGGCAATGGACTGGAGGTGCCTAACCCCATCGCCGGCGGCGTCGCATTCAACAATGTGCAAATTGAAATTGTGGGCGGTGCCCAAGGCGGCGAGCGGCTACTTACTGTAAGTGCGTCAGGTGCCACGAGCGTCGGTTCTCCGGTAGTTACCCGAACCGTCCAGGGCGTCTCGAATTTCAGTTATCAAGCCGGTACGAGACTTGGAACGCTCCAGATTCGAGCCACGTCCGACCGCGCAGACAACAACGTCGATAACGGTATTTCGGATCCGGTTTCCGCGCTCGTGAATCTCACGGTCGGCGACGGTCGACTGTTCGATCTCGACATCACGACGCCGACCAATGCAACGATCACCGAAATTGTGTTCAACGATGGCGTGACCTTGCAGTCGACGGGTTCCTACCTGTTCAATATCTCGGCGCTGGCGACAGACCGATATGGCAACCCGGTCATCCCTGGAACAGAAGTCCGCTTCGGCTTGATTGACGGCCCGTTTGTCGACGGCACCTTTGCCATCCATGGCGGAGACGGTGATCCACAAGAAGGCGGGACAAATTTCAACGCACCGACTGGCGCCTTCAAGGTTGCTGGTGGCGGTGCAGGTCCGAATGACACGGTGATCGTGTTTGGCGAAGAGTCGAACGGCAACCGTGATCTCGAGAGTGCCCGTCGTATCGCATCGGTGCCCTCGAACACCAACCTGACTGTGACTCAGCGCTTCAACCACAACGACGACACCGGCACCACCGTCAACAACGGTCCGGTGTTGCCCTACATCATCGGACGTGCCCAAGACG
The DNA here is from genome assembly GCA_043752845.1 of Lysobacterales bacterium. Lineage (GTDB taxonomy): Bacteria > Pseudomonadota > Gammaproteobacteria > Xanthomonadales > Ahniellaceae > JADKHK01. The sequence goes on from JAYUXS010000411.1 coordinate 5,760, forward strand.
CCAACGTTTCGCCGTCGGGTTTCACTGACCAAAACGGTGTGGTCTTTGCGCAGATCGCCTTTCCGGCGACCAAGGCCGGCAAACTGGCCGCGGTATATGCCCAAGGCAATGGCGACATCGTCAATGGCGCGCCCGAGTTGGTCACCGATGCCGAACTGATGCGTCTCTCGGCCATTGCCCCGGGCGTCATCGTGGCCTCGCCCGATCCGATCGCCGGCAACACCACGGTCGACGTCGAGGTGTGCCTGCTGGATGCGAACAATCAAGGCATTCCTGGCGCGCAATTGACGTTCTCGTTCGACACGCTGTTTGGTGTGGGTACGGTGGACGGCATCGTCAATCAGGGGCAGTTGGCCAACCTGACAGGGCCAGACGGTTGTGCAGATGCCGTTGTGGTGACCTCGGGCTTGCCGAATGACGGCGGTGCGACGCTCACTTTCAGCCTCGGTGAAATTTCCGACACCATCAACATTCGCGTCAACAACAACTTCTACCTCTATGCGTTCCCGTCGATCACGCGTGGTGATGGTGCCCGACTGTTCACGTTGCGCCTCGTCAATTCGAGCGGACAGCGTGTTCCAAACGTGTTGATCGTCGTCTCCTGCCAAGCCGATAGTCCGGCGACGTTGACGGTCACCCAACAACCGGGCCTGACCAATGCCAACGGCGAAACGACAGCCATCATTGATGGCAACGGCTTTGACGTGCCATCGGATACCGGTCCGGAAGGGTCCTGCACGTTCCGTACGATCAACAACGACGCCGAGGTTGAGGTCACTTGGATCGCCCGCAATATTTGCGACGGCTTCAGTCCTAATCCGCCTATCGGCTGCGATTCGGCAACGTTGACCATTTCGCTCACTTCACTCGGTGGCAATGTGTTGTCGACCAACCCGAACTCGTCAATCAACTGCGTCGGTCCCGGGACATGTGTTGGTCAATTCAACCCCTTCCAGAACGTAACCCTGTTCTCCTCTTCCAATGCAACCTGGAATCGTCCCGGGTCGAGCCCAAACTGCAACGCATGTGGAACGGGCACGAACACCTGCACCATCGCCCTCGGTGATGACGGTACGAACACCACTTGCGTCGTCACGATTCCATAAGTTCGGGTTCGTCTCTCGACTGTCTAAGGCCGCCTTCGGGCGGCCTTTTTTTTCTGGCGCATCGTCGAGATGCCAGCGCTGTTAGGATTCCAGCTCGCATCCTTGGGATCGCACATGAGCACGAAGCGACTGCAACTGGCGCCGGGCGACATCGTTTTCCGCGAGGGCGATCCGCCCACGCTCGCCTATCTGGTGGAATCCGGGCGAATCGAGATTTCGACGGTTCAAGACGGCATTCCCCTGGTACTGAGCGTGCTCGGCACCGGTGATCTGCTCGGCGAAATGGCGGTAATCGATGACGCGCCGCGCACCGCGACCGCGCGTGCGCTGGTCGAGTCGCGGCTGATCGAGGTCGATCGCGCACAGATCAACGAGCGCATCAATGCTTCCGATCCGATCGTTCGGGCGTTGCTGAAGGGCCAACTCAGTCGTTACCGCTCGGCGCTGAACGCCTTGCGAAGCGGCGAAGCGCGGGTCGTGGTCACAACGAAC
>JAYUXS010000412.1:0-7350 GCA_043752845.1 Lysobacterales bacterium
AGCCAATGCAGCGCCATGGTTGCCGGACGAATGCGTGACCACACCGCGCGCGGCGGCGGCATCGTCCAGTGCGAACACCGCATTGCAGGCGCCGCGAAACTTGAAGGCGCCGACACGCTGCAGGTTCTCGCACTTGAAGAACAGGCGCGCGCCGATTTCCTCGTCCAGCACCTCGTCGCGCAGCACCGGGGTAATGCGCGCATGCGCCGAGATGCGTTGCCGTGCGGCTTCGACATCGGCGATGTTCGGCGGGGAATCAAGCATGCGCGCTTACCTGGACTGGATGCGCCATCTTATCGGAGCCGCACCGCCAGCTGATAACCTTCAAACCCTGTGTCCGGAGCCCCCATGTCCGCCATTTCGCTGCCCATTCCGGACGAATACATGCCATTCGGCGCACCGCTCGCAGCGGCCGCTTTCTCGACCTCATCGTGATCACGGCCTGATGCTCGACACCGAAACTTTGCACGAGACACCGGAAGGTATTTCGCTGCGCTTGCGGACGGCCGGTGCCGTGCCGCGCGCGCTCGCCTGGCTGGTCGATACCGGCATCCGTCTCGGTGTGTTCACCGGTGTCGCCATGATCGCGGCTTTTCTTGGTGAGAGCGGCCAGGGTCTGTTGCTGATCGCGATGTTCCTGCTGATGTGGGCCTATCCGATCGCGTTCGAGTTGCTGATGGACGGACAGACGCCGGGCAAGCGCGTCGTCGGCGTGCGCGTGCTGCATGCCAATGGCACGCCGGTTGGTTTTACCGCATCGTTGATCCGCAACTTGATGCGCACCGTCGATGCATTGCCGGTCGGCTATGCCGTCGGATTTCTCAGTTGCGTGATCGACCCGCACGCGCGCCGTCTTGGCGATCTGGTCGCGGGCACGATCGTGGTGCACGCCGAGCGTCTGCGCCACGACACCACGATTGCCGCGGTGCCGACCTACGTTCCGGCGCTTGCGCTGCGCGCCGAGGAACAGGCGGTGATCGTCGCTTATGCGGAACGCGCACCGCAGCTCACCGTCGCGCGCCAGACCGAGTTGGCCACGCTGTTGTCGCCACTGACCGCAGCCGACGGCGAACGCGCGGTGCAGCGTCTGCTCGGCTACGCCAATCACATCATCGGCCGCTGATGCGCCAGGACCAGTTCATCAGCCGACACGCGCCCGAGTGGCAAGTGCTCGCCATCTGGCTCGAACAAGCGGACAAGCGCCGCAAAGCGCCGCCCGCGACCGGCGCCGACAGTGTTTGCGACGACAACGAGATTCCGCGTCGGTATCGCCGCCTTTGTCAGCAACTCGCGCTGGCACGGCGGCGCGGCTATAGCCCGATGCTGATCGAGCGCGTCGGACAACTGGTCGAACGCCTGCACACGATTCTGTATCGCCCACCGAATGCACGCTGGTGGCGCGCGGTCAGTTTCATCGCCTCCGATTTTCCAGCCGAAGTGCGCGCCAACGCCGGTTACATGCTGGTTGCGGCAGCGTTGTTCTTCCTGCCGCTGATCGCGATGATCGCCGCCGTGCAGGTGCAACCGGAGTTGGCGCACAGCGTCCTCGGCATCGACGCATTGGCGCAGATGGAACAGATGTACGACCCGGCGCGTGAAGACCGCATCGGTCGCGACAGCGGCACCGACCTGATGATGTTCGGCCACTACATCATGAACAACATCAGTATCGGCTTTCGCAGTTTCGCGAGCGGGCTGCTGGTCGGCGTCGGCTCGATCGTCGTGCTGATCAGCAACGGCGTGGTGATCGGAACGGTCGCCGGACACCTCACCGGCATCGGCTACGGCGGGCCGTTCTGGCGCTTCGTGGTCGGTCATTCGGCGCCGGAATTGATCGCCATCGTGATCTCCGGCGGCGCCGGCATGCGCCTCGGCTTCGCCTTGATCGCGCCCGGACAGCTCAGTCGCGTCGCCGCCTTGCTGGCCGCAGGCCGGGTCGGCGCACGCCTGATCCTCGGCGTGTTCGTGATGCTGCTGGCCGCAGCCTTCATCGAGGCCTTCTGGTCGTCCATCGCGAGCTTGCCCGATGTCGTGAAATTCGGTAGCGGCGGCCTGATCTGGGCGAGCGTGCTCGGCTGGTTGTTGTTCGGCGGACGCGGACGCGTACATGCAACTTGACGGCATCCACATCGCGTTGCGCAGTCGTACCTCGTGGGAGGCAGCTGATCTCGGCATTGCGCTGACGCGTCAACATGCCGGCCTGATCGCGCGCAGCTGGTTTCTGTTCGGGTTACCGCTATTTGCGCTGCTGAATGCCGTGTTCTACGCGCTCGACATGCTGTGGCTGGCGACAGTGTTGTTGTGGTGGCTGAAGCCGTGGTTCGACCAACTCGTGCTGCATATCCTGTCGCGCGCCGTGTTCACAACGCCGCCATCGCCGCTGGCGACGTTCAAGCAACAATTCCGGATGCGGGCGGTATTGCCCTGGCTGCTATGGCGACGCATCGATTTTTCGCGTGCATTGACCATGCCCGTGGCCTTGCTCGAGGGTTTGCGTGGCCGCGCCCGCGGCGAACGTTTCAGCGTACTCGGGCGTTCGTCGACCAGTGCCGTGGCAATCGGACTGTGCGTCGTGCTCGCCAACATCGAGGCCGCAATCTATCTGTCGCTGTTCGTCCTGGTGCTGATGTTCGTGCCTTTCGAGTTCCTGCCCGAGTCGGCGCAGATCATGTTCGAAGTGCTGTTCGAGGATCCGCCGCGCTGGGCACAGGTGCTGACGAACGGGGCCTACTTCCTGTCGATGAGCGTGATCGAACCGTTTTTCGTCGGCGCCGGGTTTGCGTTGTACCTGAATCGACGTACCCAGCTCGAAGCCTGGGACATCGAACTTGCCTTTCGCCGCATCGCCAAGCGCCTCGGTGCGCTGGCTATGCTGTTCGCGCTCGCGTTGGGCGGGCTGATGCCGGTGGGCGAGGTCGCCGCTGCATCACCGGCGGACAGCGCGAACGCGGCGGACGTCGAAGCGGTGGTCGATTCCGAAGCCACCGACGATGACGATGACGACGACGAGGAGGAATGGACTGCGGAAGTGATCGAAGCACGTGAGCTCGAGGCGATCTTCACCGCCCATCCGCGCGACGCCGAGTTCGCGGCGCAGATCGGCGAGACCCTGCAGGCAAAAACCTTCGGCGAAAAAAAGACGCTGCAACGCTGGGAACGCATCGATCCGCTGACCGATCAACCGGACCGGTCGGAGTCGCCCTTCATCGCATTCCTGAGCCGCATCTTCGGCTTCATCGCCGAGTTCGGTTTGTGGATCCTGCTCGCGGCGCTGATCGTGTTCGTGATCCTGCGCGTAAGCCAGTGGCGACTGCCCTTGTTGGAGCGATTGCGCAAGCGCAGCGCTGCCGCCGCTATGCGGGTCGAGGACGATGTCGTGCCGGAAACCCTGCCCGATGACGTTGTCGGCGCAGCGCGTGCGCTGTTCGCGCGCGGCGCGGTACGTGCGGCGATGTCCCTGCTGTATCGCGGCGCCTGCGCCGGCTTGCCGCTGCGCGCGGGCGTAACGCTGACGCCAGGCGCGACCGAAGCCGAGATTCTGCGCCAGATTCGCGCCATCGAGGACGGCGCCGTACGCGCGGCGCTCGTCGATGTCGTGCGCAGCTGGCAACGCACGGCCTATGCCGCTGATCAGCCCGATGCCGCAGGTTTCGAGGCGATCGCTGCGCGCTACGTCGCCGCCAGGCTGGTGCCGCGATGAGCGCGCGCGCGCGCAATCTGCTGATCGTGTTGATCGCGACGGTGGCGGCCGCTGTCGCCGTGTATTGGTTTTTCGTCACTTTTCATCAGGTGCCGTTCGAGCTGCGCACACCACCAGCCGCCGAAGCGCGCCGCAACCGACTGCTGGCGCTGGAGCGCACCCTGCAGGCGCGTGGACTGACCGTGTTCAACAATCTGCGCTTCAACACCCGCGAGTTCGCGACCGCGACCGACAGCGCGATCGTGCTGGACATGGATCCACGCCATCTGCGCGACAGCGACGTCGACGCTTTGCTGGTCTTCGTGGAACAAGGCGCGCTGCTGCTGATGCGCATGCCGGCGACCGCCGACGGCCGCGCCGGCGCGCTGCTCGACCGCTTGGGTGTCGAACCGCTGGAGGCCGATCCGCACTGCTTCGATATCGCACTCGAGCTGCACGGCAAGTACCCCATGTGCGGCGGCACGCGCCTCGGTGGCGATATTGAAACGCAGTTCACACAGCTCGCGAGTTACGACGACAGCGAGTACGGCTACTGGTTTGGCCACGCTGATGTCGACGGCGGCCATGTCTATCTGGTCAGTGAGCTCGACATGCTGCACAACGCCGCACTCGACGAAGCGGCGGCAGTGGAGATCAGTGCGGCGCTGCTCGCGCCTTTGCTTGAACGCCAACGCATTCATCTGTTTCGCGGCATCGATGTCGAACCGTTCCATGTGCTGATTGTGCGTCGCGGCTGGCCGGCTCTGGTGCCGGCCGCAATCGCGCTGTTGTTATGGCTGTGGATGCGCAGCGAACGTTTCGGACCCAAGCTGCCGGATATCGCTGTCCGTCGTCGCGCGCTGCTCGAACACGTGCGCGCCAGCGGCGAATTCCTGTTCCGTCGCGGCAAGCCGATGACCATGCATCGCGCTTTGCTGACGCGGGTGCAGCGGCGCATCGACGAACGCGAACCGGTGATCGCGGCGCTGTCCGGTGCCGCGCGCGACGCCGCGCTTGCCGAACGCACCGGGCTCGCAGCCGCAGCCATCACGCAGGCGATGAACCCGGTCGGGATCGGTCGCCCGGAAACGTTTTTCGCCACCCTGTCCACCTTGATACAACTGGAACGCCGCCTATGACTACGTCCGCTCCGCCCATCACTGCCATCACCGGCACCGCCCTGGTCGAACGCGTGGATGCCATTCGCGACCAGATCGCCGCCGCCTTCATCGGCCAGCGCGAGGTGCTCGACCAATTACTCGTCGCCCTGCTCGCCGGGGGGCATGTGCTGATCGAGGGCGTGCCCGGCCTCGGCAAGACCCTGCTGGTGCGGTCGCTCGCCGCTGCCTTGCACGGCACATTTTCGCGCGTGCAGTTCACCCCTGACCTGATGCCGAGTGATGTCAGTGGCCACGCCTTCTACGACCCGAAGAGCGAGAGCTTCAAGATCCGTCGCGGTCCGGTGTTCGCGAACCTGCTGCTCGCCGACGAGATCAATCGCGCGCCAGCGAAAACGCAGTCGGCGCTGCTCGAAGCGATGCAGGAAAGCCAGGTCACGATCGAGTCGCGCAGCTTCCCGTTGGAGCCGCCATTCATCACCATCGCGACGCAGAACCCGGTCGAGCAGGAAGGCACCTATCCGTTGCCGGAAGCACAACTCGACCGCTTCTTGCTGAAGATCCTGATCGACTACCCGGCGATCGAGGACGAGCTGCGCATGGTCGATGCGATCAGTCGCGGCGGCAATGCGTCGAGTTTCGATCTCGCTGGCGTACGCGCGGTCGTGCAGCCGGCCGATGTCGTCGCGATGCAGGCCGGCACGGCGGCCGTTCAACTCGATCCGGTGGTGCTCGACTACGCCGTGCGCATCGTGCGCGCGACCCGCAACTGGCCCGGCATCGTGATGGGCGCGGGGCCGCGCGGCAGCCTCGCACTGGTGCGCGCAGCGCGCGCACAGGCGGTGATCGAAGGTCGCGATTTCGTGACGCCGGACGATGTCGTGCGCATCGCGCGGCCGGCCCTGCGCCATCGCGTTGCGCTGGCGCCGGAAATGCAGATCGAGGGACGCCGCGTCGATCAGGTGCTCGATGCCTTGCTGCTGAAGGTCGAAGCGCCGCGGAAATGAAACCGGCGTCAGCCCTCATCATCGGCTTTGTGTTGTTGACGCTGCTCGGCGTCGCGGTCGCCTTCGCATGGGTGCCGCTGCCGGGACTGCTGTTTTCCGGCGGGATCTGGATTGCGCTGGCGTTGCTCGACGGCTTTGCGTTGCGACAACTCGCCACGCCGCAGGTGCGGCGCGAGGTCGCGCACGTGCTGCCGCTTGGCGTGCGGCGCACCGTCGGCCTGCAGTTGCATCCGGCCACCGGCTTGCCGTTGCGCGTGGATGTGCATGATGGTCATCCGCCCGGGTTCAGCACCGACGGCCTGCCGCGTCGACTTGCGCTCAAGCCGCGTGCGCAGACTGCGATCGACTATGCGCTTACCGCGCATGAGCGCGGCGTGTACGCATTCGGACCGATCGAACTGCGCCTGCATTCGCCGCTGCGCTTGTGGACACAAAAACGCCTGGTCGACGCACCGGCCACGGTCAAGGTCTATCCCGATTTCGCGCCGCTGACGCGCCTCGCGTTGATCGGCGCCGATCAGGCCAGTCGCGTGCTCGGCGCGCATCTGCGCCGTCGTCGTGGTGATGGCACCGAGTTCCATCAGCTGCGCGAGTACCGCCAAGGCGACAGCCTGCGCCAGATCGACTGGAAGGCGAGCCAGCGCGCACGCAAGATGATTTCGCGCGATTATCGCGAGGAACGCAACCAGCAGGTGATGCTGTTGCTCGATACCGGCCGGCGCATGCTCGCGCGCGATGGCGCGTTGTCGCACTTCGATCACGTCTTGAACGCGAGCCTGCTGCTGGCCTGGATCGCCTTGCGCCAAGGCGATGCCGTCGGTCTGCTCGCGCATGGCGGCGACTCACGCTTCATCAAACCGCAGCGCGGACTTGGCGCGCTCGATCACATGCTCGGCTCGGTCTACGACCTGCAACCACAGGCGGTGGCGACCGACTATCTGGCGGCTGCGACCGAAGTCGGGCTGCGCCAGCCGCGGCGTTCGCTGGTGGTGATGATTACCAATGTTCGCGACGAGGACGTCGAGGATCTGCTCACGGCGGTCAAGCAAATGCGTCGTCGTCATGTGGTGATCGTCGCCAGTCTGCGCGAAAAGGCGCTGGATCAGGCGAACGCCGCGACCCCGCAGGATTTCGATGGCGCCTTGCTCGCCGGCGCCGTGGCGCTTTATCTCGACGACCGTCGCCGTGCGCACGATGCGCTGCGTGCCCACGGCGCCAGCGTGCTCGATGTCGACAGCGACGCGCTACCGGCGGCGCTCGTCGAGCGCTATCTTGCGATCAAGCGCGAAGGCGTGCTGTAGCCGCAGGCTTCGCTGTCCCATCCTCTGGAAGATCAAGACATGTCTATGACCACCCCGACCCGACTCGCCGACTACCAGCCGCCGGCGTGGCGCGTCAGCGATGTCGATCTGCGCTTCGAACTCGAGTTCGCCACCACCCGCGTGCACGCGCGCCTGTCGGTGCAACGCCACGCCGATCGCGTCGATGGCGAGCCTTTGCGTCTGCACGGCGAGGAGCTGACCGTCGTCGATCTCAAGCTCGACGG
>JAYUXS010000413.1:0-3142 GCA_043752845.1 Lysobacterales bacterium
GCAGGTCGTCGACCGCGACACCGGCGCCGTGCTCGATGTCCATCATCGCGGCGGCCGCGCCTATGTTGCCGGCGAACCCGGTCATCGCTACGCGGTGATGATGCAGAACCGGACCGGTGAACGCGTGATGGCCGTGCTCAGCGTCGACGGCGTCAATGCCGTCACCGGCGAAACCGCTGATCCGTATCAAGGCGGCTATGTACTCGGTCCGTACGAACGCGCCGAGATCAACGGCTGGCGCAAGTCGATGAGTGAAGTCGCGCAGTTCGTGTTCAGTGCGCCGGAAGCGAGCTATGCAGCGCGCACCGGGCGACCGCAGAATGTCGGCGTAATCGGTGTTGCGGTGTTCCGTGAACGCATGCCGGTCTACGTGCCGCCGTCGCCACCGATCTACCGTGATGACGAATGGCGTCACAAGAATTCGCAGGCGCCGTCCGCAGCCCGCGAAGCCGACGCGATGGCACAGCGCAGCATGCCGATGCCAGAAAGCGCTGGTGCGGCGCGTGACCAGGCCGCACCGTATGCCGATGCAAAACGCGAACGCAGCGAGAACTTCGCGTCCGAACTCGGCACCGCGCATGGTCAGCACGAATGGTCGACGGTGAACACGACCGAATTCGAACGCCGCTCTTCGCGTCCGGACGAGATCGTCGAACTGCAATACGACACGTTCGAACATCTGGTTGATCGCGGCGTCATTCGTCGCCCACGCTGGGACCGCGAACAACCGCGCGCTTTCGCCGGCGGCTTCGTGCCGGATCCGTAATCCCGGTTTCGCAAGCCTGATCAGTTCGGCTGGTGTGTGATTCGCCACGCGCCAAGCGCACCACACAAGACGCCGGTCGCGAGCAGAATCGCGATCGGCGTCAGCATTTCCGCCATCGAGAAGCCGCGCCAGGTCGCGCCTTCGATGCCGATGACTGCCCATTTCACCGGCGACACATTGGACAACTGCAACATCCACGGCGGCATCACGAACAGCGGAATCATCGCGCCACCAACCATTGCCATCGGCATCATCACTGCCCAGGCTGCACCGCTCGCAGTTTGCACGCTGCGCCCGAGGCTCGCGAGCAACATCATCAGGCCGGTGAACGCAATTCCGCAGGCGACGAAAGCGAGCAACAACTTCGGCACCGAGTGCGGCACGACGCCGAACACGAAGGCGCCGACCAGACTCATCAGCAGCAACGTCGTCAGCATCACCGCAAAGCAGGCGATCGCCTTGCCGAACAGGATCGATCCGGTCGACAAGGGCGATGCACGCAGCCGGCTCCAGGTGCCCTGCATGCGTTCGAGCACGATCGACGTGACGAAGCTCATCAGCGCACCGAGCATGGCCCAGAACATGCCCTGGGTGAAACTGATCGCGAAACCGTTGCGCGGGCCACGCTGGGCGACCGAGATGTCGCGCGCGGTGACGGTCAACGGCGTGATTCCGCCGCTGCCCGCGCCTGCCGCAGTCCCGCCGTTCGTGGCGGCGGCTTCCGGCGTTGCCATCATGGCGTCCAGCGAATCGTAGAAATCGCTGAATGGCTTGCGTGAGTCGGGCGCCATCTTGTCGAGATCGGCACGCGACGTCTGCAGCCACTGTTGGCGCGCGGCGGGATCGCTGATGCTCGAAAACATCGCCTCGCTGCCGACCTTCATCAGCATGCCTTCGATCATCGCGCGCTCGGCGCGGCGACTCGGATCAAGCCACAGCTCGACTTGCGGCGGATCACCACTGAATGCCTTCGCGGCGCGTTCGCCGAACCCGACCGGCAATACGATCGCGGCGCTACGCTTGCCCTGACGCACGAACTGTTCGGCCTGCACCGCATCGAGCCGGTCGACTTCGAGGGTGTCGAGCTTGAGCAGCGACTGCGCAAAACGTTCGGCGCCGTCGGATTGGTCCTGCACCACGAGTGCGACCTTGGGCCGACTACTCCCACTGTCGCCGCCGAAGACCATGCCGAAAAAAATCGCGACCAGCAACGGCCAGCCCATGGTGAAGAACAGTGCGCCGCGATTGCGCAGCAGCAGGCGGATGTCTTTCGCAGCGAGCGCGAACAAGGCGTTCATCTCAGTCCCTCAGGTTGCGACCGGTCAGGTGAAGGAATACCTGCTCCAGGCGCGGACGCTCGACGTGGAAGCCGTTGATTGCTCCGGCCGCAGCCGCGCGATTCAACGCGTCCAGCGGTGTATCGGTTTTGATGCGCTCATCGCCGCTATCGCGCTCGATCACCAGCACCGGCTTTCCGGCGTGCGTGCGCAACAGGTTCGGCACGCTATCGACAGCCAGCACGCGGCCATGGTCGACGATCGCGACACGATCACAGAGGCGCTCGACTTCCTCCATGTAATGCGTGGTGTAGACGATCGTGCGCCCCGCCCGCTTCAGCGCCAGCACATTGTCGAACAGTGCATTGCGCGACTGCGGATCAACGCCGGCGGTCGGTTCATCAAGCAGGATCAGTTCCGGTTCGTGCACAATTGCCGCCGCCAGATTCAGGCGTCGCTGCATGCCACCGGAAAACGTGCCGGCACGATCATGCTGGCGATCGGCGAGTTGCACGAAGTCGAGCGCGGCAGCGACGCGCTGGTTCAAATGCGCACCACGCAACCCGAACATGCGCGCGAAGAACTCGATGTTCTCGCGACCACTCAGGTTTTCGTACAAGGCCAGCGACTGCGGCGCGAGACCGATACGTCGGCGCAGGTTCGCATCGGTGGGATTGCCGCCGAGCACCGAGACGCTGCCGGCGTCGGGCAAGGCCAGACCTGTGAGCAGGGCCATGGTCGTCGACTTGCCGGCGCCATTGGGCCCGAGCAGGCCGAAGATCTCACCGGGATGAACGTCCAGCGTCAAGCCATCGAGCGCCACGGTGCTGCCGAATTTCTTGTGGACCTTCTCAATGCGAATCATGGCGAGAGCTTCTCCCGATCGAATCACGCACGCATCAAGGTCGACTTGCCGAACAGGGTTTCGACCAGATCGACTGCAAGCTTCGCCGTGCGGTTGTGATCGTCGAAGGCCGGATTCAGTTCGACGATATCGAGCGAAGCGATGCGACCGCTGTCAGCGATCATTTCCATCACCAGCTGCGCCTCGCGGTAGTTCGGACCACCGGGCACCGTGGTGCCGACGCCGGGCGCGATT
>JAYUXS010000414.1:0-7349 GCA_043752845.1 Lysobacterales bacterium
GCCTCGCCCTGTCCGCAACGATGAATGCGCCTATCGAAAAAGTCGGGTTTGGCGTGTTCAGGATGTAGCGCGTCGACTACAACCAGTTCTCTGAAATCAAGCCCGGCACGCGCTCGAATTCACGCAGGTTGTTGGTGACGAGGATCAGGGCTTCGCTGCAGGCGTGGGCGGCAATGTGCAGGTCGTTGATGCCGATCGGGGTACCCGCTCGTTCCAACACGGCACGGATGCGGCCGTATTGCGCGGCTGCTTTTTCTCCGTACGGCAGCACTTCGATTCGTCCGCAAAAATTCTCGATCTCGTCGAGATTGCGCGCGACGTTGCTGCTCTTCTCGGCACCATGCACCAATTCCGCGAGCGTGATTGACGAGATCGCCATGCGCCCTTCGTGACGATTGAATGTCTCGCGCACAGCGGGCGGCAGGCGCTTCATCACATAAATCACGATATTCGTATCGAGCAGGTACTTGCGCATCGCTGCGTCAGAATGCTTCGCGATCGGGCTGTTCCTGACTGGCGCGTTCCGTCAGGAAGTCCTCGGTGACGCCTTCGCTGCGATTGAAGAAACTGTCCCAGGACGAGTTCAGCGGCGCGATGATGCGTTCCTTGCCGACAACACGCACCGACACTCGCTTGACGCTTTCCGGAAAACGGGTATCTGCGGGTAGCCGCACCGCTTGCGTTCGATTGTTCGTGAAGATGGTGCTGGTGGACATGGCGGCCTCCTGATGTGCGATATACAAGCACTATATACGCGCCGATCGCCAAAACTCAACTGACCAACATGAACGATGGCATTTCCAGCTCAATCCTCATTCCGTTGCCTTGATCCCCGCCAATTCCCCCATGAACTGGCGGTAATAACGCAGCTCGGCGACCGACTCGCGGATGTCGCTGAGCGCGGAATGTGTGCCGGCCTTCTTGAATCCGGCGAGCAGGGCCGGATTCCAGCGCCTTACCAGCTCCTTGAGCGTGGACACATCGAGATTGCGATAGTGGAAGTAGCTCTCCAGCTCTGGCATGCAGCGCGCCAGGAAGCGGCGGTCCTGGCAGATGGAATTGCCGCAGATCGGCGACTTGTTCTTCGCTACCCAGTCCTCGAGAAACCGGATCGTGTCGGACTCGGCGTGCGCCATCGTGAACCTTGAGTCGAGTACGCGCTGCCAGAGCCCGGTCTTGATATGCGTGTTGTGGTTCCACTCGTCCATCGCTTCCAGCCGCGCCAACGGATGCACGATCGCGTATTCCGGACCTTCGGCGATGACATTCAATTCGGTGTCGGTGACCAGCACCGCGATTTCGATGATCGTGTCGTTGATCGGATCGAGACCGGTCATTTCGAGGTCGATCCAGATCAGGTTCTGGTCATTCAGCTGGTTCACTGGCAGCTCGCATTCGGACGACGTCGATTACAGCGCAGGTTTGCCGCGTTTGCGACGAAAATAGTTGCTGAGCATGCGACTGGCGTCGTCCGCGAGCACACCTTCGCTGATTTCGACGCGGTGATTGTGCAGTGGCGAGGCCAGCAAGTCGAAAACACTCCCGGCGGCACCGGTCTTCGGGTCGCCAGCCGCAAAAACGACACGAGCGACGCGCGCATGCACCATCGCCATCGCACACATCGCGCAAGGCTCCAGCGTCACGTAAAGCGTTGTGCCGGGCATACGGTAATTACCGAGCCGCCGTCCGGCTTCGCGCAGTACCACGATCTCGGCGTGCGCACTCGGATCGCTGTCGCTGATCACGCGGTTGGAACCTTGCGCCAGCAACTGCCCATCCGCGCCAACGATGAGCGCACCAACCGGCACCTCGTCGTCGACTTGCTCCGCGCGCTCGGCCAGCAACAGCGCGGCGCGCATCCAGTGCTCGTCGCTGTGCCGCTCGATCACTGCTATTCCCACTCGATCGTCGCGGGCGGCTTGCCGGAAATGTCGTAGACCACGCGCGAAATGCCGCGCACCTCGTTGACGATGCGGCGCGCGACGTGATCCAGAAAATCGTAGGGCAGATGCGCCCAGTGCGCGGTCATGAAATCGATGGTTTCGACCGCACGCAGGGCGACGACCGGTTCGTAGGCGCGCGCATCACCGACGACGCCGACCGAGCGCACCGGCAGCCACACCGCAAATGCTTGACTGACGCGGTCGTAGAGATCGTGCTTGCGCAATTCGTCGATGAAGATGTGGTCAGCACGCGCCAGGGTATCGGCGGCTTCGCGCGTCACTTCACCGAGGATGCGCACGCCGAGGCCTGGGCCCGGGAACGGATGGCGATAGACCATGTCGCGCGGCAAGCCGAGTTCGACGCCGACGCGCCGCACTTCGTCCTTGAACAACTCACGCAAGGGTTCCACGAGCTTCAGGTTCATGCGCTCGGGCAGTCCGCCGACGTTGTGGTGCGACTTGATGACATGCGCCTTGCCAGTCGCCGAGCCGGCCGACTCGATCACATCCGGATAGATCGTGCCTTGCGCGAGGAAGGCGACATCGTCCAGCTTCTTCGATTCCTCCTCGAAGATCTCGACGAACAAACGCCCGATAATCTTGCGCTTGGCTTCCGGATCGTCGACGCCCTTGAGCTCGGCAAAATAGCGATCTGCGGCATTGACGCGGATAACGTGCACGCCCATGTGGCGCGCCATCGTCTCCATCACCTGATCGCCTTCCTGGAAGCGCAGCAGACCGGTATCGACGAACACGCACACCAGCTGATCGCCGATCGCGCGTTCCAGCAGCGCGGCGACCACGGACGAATCTACGCCGCCGGACAGGCCTAGCAACACCTTCTGTGTGCCGACCTGGGCACGCACGCGCGCGATTGCATCGTCGATGATGTTGGCGCTGGTCCAGCGCGTCTCGCAGCCGCATAGGTCGACGACGAAGCGGCGCAACAACTCGGCACCGAACTGGGTGTGGGTGACTTCCGGATGAAATTGCACCGCGTAGAAACGGCGCGTGGCATCCATCATCGCGGCGATTGGCAAATCATCCGTGTTGCCGATCGTGGTGAAGCCTTCGGGAACGCGTACGACGCGGTCGCCATGCGACATCCAGGCGGTGAAGGCCTGATCCTGTGGCGCCTGCGCGAGCGTGGAGACGACCTGCCCCATCCAGGACTCGCCCTCGCCGGCTGGCGCCATGGACGCCGCGGGAATGGCGAGCAAAGCGTTGTCCCGCACGATGCGCAGGCGCGCGAGACCGAACTCGCGGTTGTGTCCGCTTTCGACCTTGCCGCCGAGTTGTTCGGCCATCGTCTGCATGCCGTAGCAGATGCCGAGCACCGGCACGCCGAAGCTGTAGACCTCGTCCGGTGCGCGCGGCGAATTTTCTTCGGTCACCGATTCCGGACCACCGGACAAAATGATGCCGGTCGGGGCGAACCCGGCGATGCGACCACTCGCGCGATCCCAGGCCCAGATTTCGCAATACACGCCGATCTCGCGCACGCGCCGCGCGATCAGCTGCGTGTACTGCGCGCCGAAATCGAGAATGAGAATCTTGTGTTGATGGATGTCGGCCATGAGCTCAGCCCATCCGATAGTTCGGCGGCTCTTTCGTGATGGTCACGTCATGTACGTGCGACTCGCGCGTGCCGGCACTGGTGACCCGCACAAAATGCGGCTTGGTGCGCATCTCCGAAATCGATCCGCAGCCGACATAGCCCATCGACGCACGCAAACCACCAGCGAGCTGATGCACGATATTGCGCAGCGGGCCGCGATACGGCACGCGTCCCTCAATGCCCTCGGGGACGAGCTTGTCGGCGTCCG
Organism: Lysobacterales bacterium; assembly: GCA_043752845.1. Lineage (GTDB taxonomy): Bacteria > Pseudomonadota > Gammaproteobacteria > Xanthomonadales > Ahniellaceae > JADKHK01. The sequence continues at coordinate 3,770 of JAYUXS010000414.1, forward strand.
AGGCGTCCTGGAAGTAGCGGTCCTTGCTGCCTTGCTGCATCGCGCCGAGCGAACCCATGCCGCGATAACTTTTGTACGAACGCCCCTGGAACAATTCCACTTCACCCGGCGCTTCTTCGGTACCGGCGAACAGGCCGCCGATCATCACCGCGCTGGCACCGGCCGCAATCGCCTTGCCGATGTCGCCGCTGAAGCGGATGCCGCCGTCGGCGATCAGCGGGATGCGATCTTTGAGCGCCGTGGCGACGAGGTCGATCGCGGTGATCTGCGGCACGCCGACGCCGGCAATGATGCGCGTGGTGCAGATGGAACCGGGACCGATACCCACCTTGACCGCATCGGCGCCGTGGTCGGCGAGCGCAATCGCGGCTTCACCGGTGACGATATTGCCGCCGATCACCGCGAGGTTCGGGAAGTTCTTCTTGACCCAGGCGATGCGTTCGAGCACGCCCTGCGAATGGCCGTGTGCGGTGTCGACGACGACGACATCGACCCCGGCGGCGACCAGCGCGGCAACACGCTGTTCGGTGTCACCACCGGTACCGACGGCTGCACCGACGGCCAGGCGTTCTGCCGAATCCTTGGCCGCATTCGGGTTGTCGCGCGCCTTCTGGATGTCCTTCACGGTGATCAATCCGCGCAACTCGAATTGGTCATTCACCACCAGCACCTTTTCGATGCGGTAATTGTGCATCAGCTTCAGCACTTCATCGTCGCTCGCGCCTTCCTTGACGGTCACGAGCTTGTCGCGCTTGGTCATGATGTGGTGCACCGGATCATCGAGTTCGGTCTCGAAGCGCAAATCGCGACTGGTGACGATGCCGAGCAACTGACCGTTTTCAACCACCGGCACGCCGGAGATGTTGCGCGCGCGAGTCAGGCTCAGCACTTCGCGGATGCTGGTGTTCGGCAGCACGGTGATCGGATCACGAATGACACCCGCTTCGAACTTTTTCACCAGCGCGACTTCCGCCGCCTGCTGCTCGACCGTCATGTTCTTGTGCACGATGCCGAGCCCCCCGAGTTGCGCCATCGCGATCGCCAGTCGGCCTTCGGTGACGGTATCCATTGCGGCGGTGAGGATCGGCAGATTCAGGCGCAGCCCACCGCCGATCGAGGTGTCGAGCACGACATCACGCGGCAATACCGTCGAGTGGGCTGGGACGAGTGAAACATCGTCGAAGGTCAAAGCTTCGGCAAGGATGCGCATGGAGACTCCCGGGTCAGATCGCGCATTTTAGCGGCTGTGGGGCCAAAGCCGCAGTCCGGGTGCGGTCGCTGCCCACGAATTGCCACTTTGCCGTGCAGTTCGAACTGTGGCGGCCTATTCGATGAACACCAGCGACAGATCCGGCCAGTAGGTGATGACCAGCACGCAGCCGAGCAGCAGCCAGAAGAACGGTACGCAGGCGCGGGCGAGCGTCAGTACCGATTTATTGAAGCGGTAACTGGCGATGAACAGGTTCATGCCCATCGGTGGCATGAAGTAGCCGATTTCCATGTTCGCGAGGAACATGATGCCGAGATGCACCGGATGAACACCGTAATGCATGGCGATCGGCAGCAGGATCGGCACCATGATGACGGTCGCTGAAAACACGTCCAACATCATGCCGAGCAGCAGCAGGAACAGGTTCAACAGCAACAGGAACGCCAGCTTGCTGTCGACGTGGGCACTCACCCATTCGATCAGACGCGTCGGAATTTCCGCGTCGATGATGACGTTTGTCAGCGCCAGCGACACACCGAGGATGAGCAGGATGGCACCGACCAGCATCATCGAATCGCGCAGCACGCCCGGCAAGCGCGCAAATGAAATCTCGCGTCGCACGAAGACGGTGACGAAGAGTGTGTAGATCGCCACCACTGCAGCGGCTTCGGAAGTCGCGAATATGCCGCCATAGACGCCACCGAGCAGAATGAACGGCAGCGGGATTTCCCAGCGCGCATCCCACATTGCGGATTTCGCTTCGGACAGCGAGAACGGAATATCGTGCGCACGTTTCGGCGCGCGCCACATGCTGTAAGCCGACACCACCGCGATCATCATCAGACCCGGCAACACGCCAGCGATGAACATGTCGTTGATGCTGACGCTCGGCGTTGTGCTCATTTGCTGCGCGACGATGCCATAAAGGATCAAGGGCACCGACGGCGCAAACAGCATGCCGAGACTGGGTGCAGTCGTGACCAGTCCGAACGAAAATCGCTCGGGATAACCGGCCTGGCGCAATGCCGGCAACAACAATGCACCGAAGGCGATGATGGTGACTCCCGATGCACCGGTGAACGCCGTAAAAAACGCGCAAACCAGCAGTGCCACGATGGCGAGACCGCCATGCAGCCAACCGAACACCGCTTCGGACAAACGCAGCAGGCGCTGCGGTGCCTTGCTCTCGCTGAGCAGATAACCCGACAGCGTGAACAACGGAATGGCGATCAGCACCGGCATGTCGGTGAGACTCCAGAACTGCGCCGCCATCAGGGTTTCGTCGTAGCCAGCCGAATGCAGCCCAAGCCAGGCAATGGCCGCGACCAGCGCAAACAAGGGCGCACCCAGCGCCGCCAGCAGCAGGATCAGTCCTGCAATCAGAAAGGTCATTCCGGCACCGCCGACGGCACCACGAATGCGCGGATCGAAAAGCGCACTGCCAGCAAGCCGAACACGACGGGCAGAATCAGTTCGGCCCACCAGGTCGGGACCTGTTCAAACAGCAGCGTTGCCGACTCGCGATCCACCGCAATCAATCCCAGCGATGCGCGCATCATCATCAGCGACACCAACGCGGCAAAACCGAATGCGATCATGCGCGCTGCGCGCAGTGCGCGTCCGCTCAGCAAACGTCCAACGATATCAAGGCTGATGTGCTTGTCCGAACGCGCCGCGGCGAGCGCGCCGAGCAGGGCCACCCAGATCACCAGCACGCGCAGCAGCGGATCGAGCCAGACCAGACCGTTGTCGAGCAGACGCAAAACGATCTGCAGCCCGGAGAGCAGGATCAGCGCGAGCGCCAAAGCTGCGATCAGCCAGTTTTCGAAGGTGTTGATGCCGCGCAATACGCGCCCGACGACTTGCTTCACGGCGTTTTGCCACCCGCTGCCGGATGCGCAACGCGATATTCGTCCTGCGCTTTCTGGATCGCCGCGAGCAGCTCAGCCGAGATCGCTTCGTCGGCGCGCATCTGCTTCAGGGTTTCGTCGCCAATGCTGCGCCAGTAGCCGACTTCGCTCGCCTGCGGCGGCTTGAACACAATGCCAAGTTTCACCAAGGCAGCGCGCGCGGCATCGTTGTCGCGTTTGTTGCCGGCATCCAGGTCGGCAAACGCCTTGGCGAACTCCGCGCGAACGATGGGTTGGTCTTCCAGCGAAATGCGTTTGAACGCCTTCTGATCGATCGCCATGATGCCCATGACATAGGTCAGTGGCAGATCGACCGCGAACTTGACCTTGGTATGCCACTGGAATGCGATCGCGCCGCTGGTCGTGATCGCGACGGTTTCCAGCAATCCGGTCTGCAGCGAGGTATTCACGTCGCCGAGCGGCAAGGAAATCGGATTCACACCGCCTTTCTCGAAAGCGA
>JAYUXS010000415.1:0-7337 GCA_043752845.1 Lysobacterales bacterium
TCGACATCGTGCGTCCGAGCTTCATCTACCGCGAAGTGAAACGCGGTGCCCCGTGGCAGGACAAACCGAACGAAGTGACGGCGGAAGACTGGAATCCGAGCCAAGGCATGACTCTCGGCGCGCTCTGGTCGGATCACGTCGGTCGTTACTGGCGGGAGCGCAGCACCGAAATCCTCGGCCACGAAGTGCAACAGGTGGCGCGTGCGCGCGTGATCGTCGAAGGCGATCCGGCAACGCTCGAGATCCGCGACGGCGTGATCGAAGCACGTGCCGGCGATCTCATCCTGCCGGTGGACGCGTCGCCCTACGACCCGTCCTACGCGCCGCATGCACCGGATGCCGTGCCCGACAACATGCGCGTGCTTGCGGTGTCTGACGGTTTTTCGGTGACGGGACCGGCACGCGTCGTTGCCTTGTCGCGCGGCGCCCGTGATGGCATTGAAAACGGCCAAGTGTTCGCACTGATGAATCCGGGTGAACGGGTTCGCGATACCGTCAAGTATCCGAGCGGCGACATCCGCGCGGCCTTCAGTCCGAAGAAGAAGAACGTCACTTTGCCGGAAGAATTTGCCGGCCACGCGATGATCTTCCGCACCTTCGAGAAGATCAGTTACGGCCTGATCATGGACGGCACGCGACCGGTGTTCGTGAACGACATCGCACGCGCGCCACAGTCGCTATAACAAACCGCTAATCCATTGAAAGCAAAGGGCGGGGCTTCGGCCGCGCCCTTTGCATTTGCGGGAAAGTCCCAGCGTCCACCCTTCAATCACAGTGGCGCAGGTTCGGGGGAACCTGCGGGCGATCCCGCGCCGGGGCGGCGATGTTAGCGGGATGTCGATGAACCGCAAGCGGGATTAGGCGCACTTCCGACAACGCAGCGTGGCAGCGAGGGTTCACGCACGCTGAAGCAGCGCGTACTGGAACCACTGGGTGCTACCGGCAGGGGTAACGTGCGCCTCCCGCTCCGCCTCGATCAAGCGGAAACGCGGTGCAAATGCCGCTGCGAGCGCGTCGGCGTCATAGCGACACACCGGCAGCCCCGAACAACGCTGCGGACCGTCGGCGGCGAAGGTGGCGATCAGCAGATGGCCGCGCGCGCGAATCGTCGCGAATGCCGCGTCAACATATGCGTTTCGCTGCCCTGCTTCGGTCAGGAAATGGAACACCGCACGATCGTGCCAGAGCGCGTAGTGCTGCGGTGGAAGCGCGATCGCGGTGATGTCGCCGACGCACCAGGTCACGGCACTGGTCTGCGCCGCCAGTCGGGCACGGATTGTATCGAGCGCCACTGCGGACAGGTCGTTCAAGGTGATCTCGCGGTGGCCGCGGGCGATCAGTGCATCAACGAGCGACGAAGCCCCGGCACCAACATCGATGATCGGATCCGTCGGCGCCAGCGCCAGGGCATCAATGAAGACGAGTGAGCGCGTTGCCAGCGGCTGAAACCAGCTGACCTGATCAGTTGCCTTGGTGGCGTAGACGTCGTTCCAATGGTTGGTTTTGGGCATGCTTTCCTCGTCTTCAGAACACCGGCGTCTCGTCTTCAAGCGCGTCTTTGGGGCCACCGATCAGGCGCAAGGTGTGTTGATAGCCGCGGTCGATGGCCCGGAAGAAGGCGTCCCATTCGAGCAGACCGATGTCATTCAAGGGTGGCTGAATCAGCAGCGTCGATTGTGCGCGCGCGCTCACCGTCATCGCCGCGGAATTGATCATGCCGGCACGCAGCAGGATCTCGCGCAGCCGCGGGCGCTTGCGCATGCCGGTGCGCTGCTCCAGCCACAGTTTCCAAGCCGGTGGCAGATCGTATTCGTCGGTCGCCGAGGTGACCGCGTAGTCGCCGCTGATGTCCGAAGCGATCACTTCGCCGCGATGGTTCGCGCGCATCACGTCGACCGGCAGATTGTTGACGACACCGCCATCGACGAAGACTTCGCCGCCCTTGAATACTGGCGGCAAAAGCCCCGGGATCGAGATCGACGCACGCAACGCCTGCCACAGCTTGCCTTCGCGATGCACATGCACGGCTCCGCGGGTGAGGTTGGCCGACACGCAATAGAACGGCAGGGGCAGATCTTCGATTTCACGCTCGCCATAAGTCTCGCGCAGCAAGCGCGACACCTTGCGCCCGGCGACGATCGAAACCAGCGGCAAGGTGTAGTCGGACAGCGGATTGGTGTCATAGAACGCGTGCCGGAATCTTTCGGTCATCTCCTCGATCGACCAGTCGGCGGCTACGCCGGCACCGACGATGGCGCCGATCGAGGTGCCACCGACGCGGTCGATCTGCATACCGGCCTCGCGCAGCGCCTTGACCACGCCGATGTGCGCAAATCCGCGTGCACCGCCGCCGGACAGGACCAGCGCCAGGCTTTGCCCACCGATCAGACGCGCGATGCGGGCAACGTCGTCGCTGTCGCGCACATGGTGGATGGCCGCCTGCGGACAGAACGCGTGCCAACGTCGCGCCGCGCCGTAGCGCATCTTGGCGTCGTGCTGGACAACGAGCAGTTGCCGCCGCGCGATTGCTACATCGTCCACATCCGGCCACACCGCGTCGGTGCGCGGCGATTCGCCGGCGCGCACCACGAACAGCAGCGCGTCCGCCTGGCGTCGGCATTGTCCACGCCAGACAAAATCGTCGCCGTCGGCAACATAAAGCACGAACTTCGATGCGCTCTCGATCGCGTGATAGTGACCGGCGTCATGGCCGGCGTCGGCGGCTGTCAAACAACGTACCGAGCCGAAGTGTCGGAATTGCGCGGCCAATTGTTCGGCGAATTCGGCCAGACGCACGCCCGGAGACTGCGGCAACAATGCGAGGGTACGCGGCGGCGGATCTTGCCGTTGGGTGTCGCCACTGCGTCGCAAGGCCAGGCGGGCGAGCCCGACCAGCGCTTGCGGAAAGCGGTCGGCAAGGGTTTCGAGATGGGCGGCCGGCAATGCCACCAATTCCGAATCGCGCAATGCCCGCACCGTCGCCGAGCGTGGTCGCGCGATCAGCACACCGAGTTCGCCAACGGTTTCCCCGGCCATGACCTGCCCGACGACGCGACTGACACCGTGTGCGTCCTGATGAAACGCCGCGAGACTGCCGTGCACCAGCAAGAACACTGCATCCGACGCTTCGCCCTCGAAAAAAAGTGCTTCGCCGCCACCCAGACGTCGCCAATGACAACCAGCGGCCAACAACTCGCGCGCATCCGCGGGCAACGCGGCAAACCAGGTCACCTCGGCAAACAGTTCGGCGAAACGGCGTTGTTCATGGGCAGACACGGTCATGGCCGAATGCTACGCCAACTTGCGAACCTGCAAGCGCGCCGCCATCTTGCGCGCATCAAGGAGCCGACATGACCCAGACCAACCCGTTGCTACGCACGAATGAATGGACCGCCTACCCGGAGATCACCGCCGATCACGTGTTGCCCGCCATGGACGCGCGCATCGCCGAATACCGCGCGCGCGTCGACGCCCTGGTGGCCGATCCCGCCGCGCACCGTTTCGAGAACCTGATGCTGGCCTGGGAGGAATGCGAAGACGCCTTGAACCAGTGCTTCGCCCCGGTCGGCCATCTGCACAATGTCTGCGATACGCCGGAGCTGCGGGCGGTCTACACCGACGCGCTGGAACAGTTGACCGACTTCGGTACCGACATCGGCCAGCATGCCGGGCTGTACGCGGCGGTGCGTGCGATCCGCGCCCGCGAAGATTTTGCCGCCTTGCCCGCGGTCGCACAGAAGCTCGTCGAAGACGCTCTGCTCGACTTCAAGCTGGCCGGAGTCGATCTGGCTGCGGACAAGCAGCAGCGCTTCCGCGAGATCGCGAATGAACTGTCGCGGTTATCCACCGAATTCGAACAGGCGGTGCTCGACGCGACCGAGGCGTGGACTTTGGACGTCGCCGACGACGACACGCGACTCGCCGGACTACCTGAAGCCGCACGCGCGCAACTGAAACAGGCGGCAATCGAAGCGGGCGTCGCCGGGCTGCGCATCACCTTGCAGCCGCCGGTATATCAGGCGCTGATGATGCATGCCGACGATCGTGGCCTGCGTGAAGTGCTGTACACCGCCTACCAGACCCGGGCGTCCGACCAGGGCCCGCAGGCTGGTCAGTTCGACAACGGCCCGCGCATCGCCGCGATCCTGGCCTTGCGCCATGAAGCGGCGCAGTTGCTTGGCTTCGCGAATGCGGCGGAAGAGTCGCTGGTGACCAAGATGGCGTCGACGCCGACGCGCGTCCTCGGCTTTCTAGGCGATCTCGCGGCGCGCGCGAAACCTCTGGCGCAACAGGAAATCGCCGAACTTGGCGAGTTTGCGATGGCGCGGCTTGGCATCGAACAACTCATGCCCTGGGACCTGAGCTACGCGGCCGAAAAGCTGCGCATCGAACGCTACAACCTGAGCGAGGAGGAACTGAAGCCGTACTTCCCGCTGGAACGGGTCATGGCCGGGCTGCATGCGCTGACCGAGCGCGTGTTCGGCGTGCGTCTGCGCGAACGCCCCGATGTCGCGCTCTGGCACAAGGACGCGCGCTGCTTCGAGTTGATCGACCGCGACGACCACGCCTTTGCGGTCGTTTATTTCGACCTGTTCGCGCGTACCGGCAAGCGCGGCGGTGCATGGATGGATGTGGCGCGTGCGCGCAAGCGCATCGGCACCTTGCAGCGGCCGGCGGCCTATCTGACCTGCAATTTTGCGTCGCCGACGCCAGATTTGCCGAGCCTGCTGACACATGACGACGTCCTCACGCTGTTCCATGAATTCGGACACGGCCTGCATCATCTGCTCACCGAGATCGACTACCCGAGCCTGAGCGGCATCGAAGGCGTAGAGTGGGACGCGGTCGAGCTACCGAGCCAGTTCATGGAGAACTTCGCCTGGCAGCGCGAAACCCTGGATCTGATCGCCGCGCATTGGCAGACCGGCGCGCCGTTGCCAGACGCGCTGTTCGAACGCATGCGCGCGGCGCGGAACTTTCACGCCGGGCTGTTCCTGGTCCGTCAGCTCGAATTCGCGCTGTTCGACTTCCGTCTGCATCTGGAATTCGACCCGGCCAGCGACGCGGCAGTGACGACTTTGCTCGACGCCGTGCGCGATGAAGTGTCGGTGCTGCGACCACCGCCGTGGCAACGCTTCGCAAATAGCTTCACGCACATCTTTTCCGGCGGCTATGCGGCCGGCTACTACAGCTATCTTTGGGCGGAGGTGCTGTCGGCCGACGCCTTCGCGCGCTTTGAAGCCGAGGGCATCACCAATGCTGCCACCGGCCACGCATTCAGAGAAGCGGTGCTCGCGGTCGGCGGCTCGCGCCCGGCACTCGACAGCTTCGTCGCATTCCGCGGCCGCGAACCTGATGCCAGCGCCCTGTTGCGCAGTTACGGACTTGCGGGTTGAACAAATGTGAAAAAAGCATGGTCTACCGTTACAACAATGCCGCCTACGCACGTTGGCTGAAATGCCCGCTCGCGCAGATCACCGCCGTCTATGCTCAAGTGCTGCCGCATCTGGAACGCGCACTGGCCGGAGATCGCAGCCACTTCGAAATTACTGCCGAACATGACCACAGCAGCAAGTTCCTGCGCGGCAGCTATGTGCCGAAACTGGACGAACACGGCACGATCGTCGGCGTATTCGGCCTGATCCAGGATCAGACCGCGCTCAAACTGGCTGAAGACCAGCTGCGGCGCATGGCCGATTCGACGCCCTCACCGGCCTTGCCAATCGTTCCCGCCTGTACGACTTGATCGCCCTGTCCGCGGCTCGTGCACGCCGCCATGGCAAGGCGCGCGCCGTGCTTTACCTCGACGTCGATCGCTTCAAGTCGATCAATGACAGCCTCGGCCATGCCGTCGGTGATGCCGTGCTCGTCGAGTTTGCGGCGCGCCTGATTCGTGCAGTGCGGGCCGCCGGCACCGAACTTCTGGTTGCGACCAGTATCGGCATCGCCTTCAGCAAGAATCCGGGCGAAGCCGCAGCTGCGTCGTGCTGATGGCGCGCTCTACGCCGCCAAGGCGGCCGGCCGCAATGGCTATCGTGTTGCCGAAGTTTGACTCGATGCATTCACGGTCGAGGCTGCACGCGACTATGCTCTAGCCGACTACCGGACGGAGCTGGCCATGTTCGAAGCACCACAGCTGATGGACGATCTGGATGTTTCGCTGGCGCGTTATGCGGTATTCGGGCATCCGGTCGCGCATTCGCGATCACCACAGATCCATCGCGCATTTGCCCACCAACTCGGCCTGGCGCTGCGCTATGACGCGATCGATGTCGTGCCCGGCGGCTTGGCTGCGGCGCTGTCGCGGTTCGCTCATGACGGCGGCGTCGGCGCCAACATCACCTTGCCGCTGAAGACTGAAGCCTGTGCGCTCGCAAAGGCGCACAGTGCGCGCGCGATGCGGATCGGCGTCGCCAATACGCTGGCCTGGCGCGGCGATCACTGGTTTGCGGACAACACCGACAGCGACGGCCTGCTGCGCGACATCGGTGAACGCCAACGCATCGACCTGCGCGGTCGCCGTGTGCTGATGCTCGGTGCCGGCGGTGCCGCGCAGGGCATTCTGCACGCGCTGCTGGACGCCGGCGTCAGCAAGATCACCATCACCAACCGTGACCCGGCGCGCGCCGATCGCCTCAGCGACTGGATCGGCGATCCGGCACGGGTACAGACCTGGTACCTCGACGATTTGCGCCGCGCTGGCGACTTCGATGCGATCTTCAATGCCACCAGCGCCGGACAGCACGGCGCCGCGCTCGATCTGCCGTTTTCCATCGCGAATGCACGCACGCTCGCCTACGACTTGAGCTACGGCCGTGCCGCGAGCGCGTTTCTGGCGTGGGCGAGGACCGCGGGCTGCGCGTACGCCATGGACGGCCTCGGCATGCTCGTCGACCAGGCTGCGGCGGCCTTTGAGCTTTGGCATCACACACGACCCGAGGCCGATCCCATCTATGCGCAACTGCGTCGCGAGCTCGACGCATGAATGAGCGTCCCTCGATCCTGTTCCATTTCGCGGCGCGCCGTGATTTCGAAACCGCCACCTGGCGTGACAGCTATCGCGCACCGTCGCTCGACAGCGAAGGATTCATCCATTGCGCCACTCGTGCGCAAATCCCCGGCGTGATCGAGCGCCATCTGCAAGGGCGCATCGACCTCGTCCGCTTGACGCTCGACGCGTCACGGCTGGAGCCGAACCTGCGCTACGAATGGAGCGAAGCAAGTCAGGACGAGTACCCGCATGTTTACGGTCCGATCCCGATGAGTGCGGTGATCTCGATCGAACTGTTTGACCCGACCACGGCCACTTATGGCGGTTGAGTATCAGCCGTTGCAGC
>JAYUXS010000416.1:0-3126 GCA_043752845.1 Lysobacterales bacterium
GTTGAAGCCGCTGCTGTTCGGCCCCTCTGACCCTTGCGACAGGCCGACGCGGGCATAGCGGCCCCACGCGATCGGTGTGCCGGTCTCCCACACGACACCGCGATGCACCCGCTTGCCGGCAAGCATCGAGGCCATGCCGGCGACGTTGTACCTGGCACCGAACGGAGAGACGCCGGTTGCCCGAACACCAGCGACGTCATACCGCCTTGCGAAATCCGCCGGCAGAAAGGTCGCCGTGATCAACGCATCGGTCGACACCGTCATGCGCGTATCGAGCGTCCACGTCTTCGAGTTCGCCACCATCCATTGCTCGGTCGCTTTCGAGAGCATGTACATCTCGCGGGCTTGCTCGCTTACTTCACGACGCGCAGTGCAGGTCCCTTGCGTGCTGTCTTTTCCGGAGTGGCGGGTTCGGGCGACGGCGGCGTGTCGTTTGCTTCCACCGGGAACATCATGCCCTGACCGTTTTCCTGCGCGTAAATCGCGAGCACTGCCTGCAACGGCACATCGACCTGCTGGCTGACGCCGCCGAATCGCGCCAGGAAGCGGATGCGATCATTGCCGAGTTCGAGTTCGGTGACGGCTCGCACCGCCACGTTCAACACCACTTGCCCGTCCTTGACGGCATGCGACGGCACACGCACATTGGGCATGCGCGCGTCGACCAGCACGTAGGGCGTCAAGCCGTTGTCGCATATCCAGTCGTACATCGCCCGCACCAGATACGGACGATTCGAAGTCATCTTGTCGGAAACACTCATGGTGTTGCTCAAGGACGCAGCGCCTTCTCGGTATCGGTCATGCTGCGCGTGAAGGCCGGATTGCGAAAGATGCGTTCGCCGTAGTCGATGATCGCCTGGGCTTCCTTCGGCAAGGCCAGAGACAGTGCAGGCAGCCGCCAGATCAAGGGCGCCAGCGCGCAGTCGGCGAGACTCATCTCCGGATTCAGGAAAAACTTCGACACCTTGAACGCCGGCAAAGTCGCGACCAAGCCCTCGCGCAAGCGCTTGCGTGCCGCCTCGGCTGCAGCCTTGGTGCCGGTCTGGATCGCCTCGACATTGGCCAACCAGTCACGCTCGATGCGGCGCACCGCCAAGCGCACGCGCGCGCGCGACAGCGGGTCGACCGGCAACAACGGCGGGTGCGGATAGCGTTCGTCGAGGTATTCGCAGATCACGTCGACGTCATACAAGGACAACTCGCGGTCAGCCAAGGTGGGTACCGAGTTGTAAGGATTGAGCTCGACCAGGTCTTCCGGCGGTTTGCTCCAGTCAACGATGACGAGATCGTAGGCGACCGCCTTGGCCGCCAGCACCAGACGCACGCGATGACTGTCGATATCGTCCTTGCCGGAGAACAGCGTCAGCACCGTACGTGCACGCACTGCAGTCGCGGCCTTGCGCTTTGCGCCCCATGGCGGCGGATTCACGTTACTCACGTCTTGCTACCTCCGTGTCCGGAATACGTGATTGGGGAATATCGCGTCCCCGCCAAAATGGCAAGGGCCCGATTGCCCGAGCCCCTGTCGTACATGATGACGTCAATGGACGTCACGCCAGTATTCGTTCTTCAATATCCACGTCAACATCGTCAGGAAGGCGAGGAACAACAGCACCCAGACGCCAATTTCCTGCCGTTTCAGCGCCGCCGGCTCACCGGCATATTGCAGGAAATTCGAGATATCGCGCGCGGTCTGGTCAAATTGTTCTTCGTTCAAGCGGCCCGGCTCGACCTGCTCGAAGCGGGCGAATACCGGCGCAGCACCAGCATGCTCACCGTGCGGTGCGTCAAACACCGCAGACTGCACACCTTGCAGATCCCACAATACGTTCGGCATGCCGACGTTCGGAAACAGGGTGTTGTTCCAGCCGAGCGGGCGCGACGGGTCGCGATAGAAGCTCTTCAGATAGGTGTAGATCCAGTCCGGGCCGCCCCGTACGCGCGAAATCAGCGACAGATCCGGTGCTGCCTTGCCAATCCACTTGTCAGCGTCGGCGGGTTGCATCGCGATCGTCATCTGGTCACCGAACTTGGCGCCGGTGAAGTTGAGCGAGCTCATCACCTGTTCTTCGGTCAGACCGAGGTCTGAAGCGATGCGCGAATAACGCATGTACTTCAGCGAATGGCAGCCGAGACAGTAATTGCTGAACAGTGCCGCGCCACGTTGCAGCGACGCGCGATCGGACAGATCGGCGCCGGAGTGCTTGATAACCGAAGAGTCGCCGCTCGCATGGGCGAGCACGACGAAAAGGGAAAACGCTAGAGCGATCAGCTTCTTCATGTGTGGGCTCAGTGATCGAAGTTGACGCGTTCAGGCACGGGCTTGGTTTTGTCGATCGCGGTCCAGACCGGCATCGTGATGAAAAACGCGAAGTAGTAAAAAGTCAGGATCTGCGCGACCAGTTTCTGCGCGTCGCTGCCGGACTGCATGCCGAGCCAACCGAGAATGACGAAACTGATGACGAACAAGGTGATCATGACCTTGGTGATCGGCCCGCGATAACGGATCGACCTGACCTTGGACCGATCCAGCCACGGCACCGCGAAGAAGATCAGCGTCGCCGCACCCATCACGATGACACCGAGCAGCTTGTCCGGAATCGCGCGCAACATCGCGTAATACGGCGTGAAGTACCACACCGGCTTGATGTGCACGGGCGTGACCATGTCGTTGGCGGCAGTGAAGTTGTCGTGCTCGAGGAAGTAACCGCCGGCACTCGGCTCGAAGAAGATGATGAACGCGAAGATCATCAGGAAGAACGAGGTGCCGAAGATGTCCTTGACCGTGTAATACGGATGGAAAGCGATGCCGTCTTTGGGAATGCCGGTGGTCTTGTCCTTCACTTTCTTGATGTCGATGCCGTCCGGGTTGTTCGAACCAACTTCATGCAGTGCCATCAAGTGCAGGTAGATGAGGCCAGCCAGCACCAGCGGCAGTGCGATCACGTGCAGCGCGAAGAAGCGCGTCAGCGTGGCGCCGGAAATCAGGTAGTCGCCGCGGATGAACTCGACGAGATCCGGCCCGATGACGGGAATTGCGCTGAACAACGAGGTGATCACCTGCGCGCCCCAGTAGCTCATCTGGCCCCACGGCAGCAGGTAGCCCATGAATGCTTCGGCCATCAA
>JAYUXS010000417.1:0-7309 GCA_043752845.1 Lysobacterales bacterium
ACGCTGTTCGCCTACACCGGACGGCCGCTGGTCTGGGCGTTTTTTGGCGGTCTGTTGATCGTCGAAATCATCACCCTGGTCGTTTCGACCCTGATGCATCGCGAGACCGTGGCCAAACGGGCCGCTACCGGGCCCGCACGCAAGTCGACGCAACGGCCTCAGCCCAGCACGAAATCCGCAGGGCGTCCGGGCAGATCGAGTCGCGACACGCGCTCAGCATTCTGCGAGATCACGCGCCCGCGCCGCAGCACGAGCAGCCGATTCGCCTTGAGGCGGATCGCGGTGTACGGATCCGGTGCCTGCAGCACCACCAGGTCGGCATGGCAGCCCGGTGCGAGGCCATAGCCATCGAGTCCGAGGATGCGCGCGGCATTCGAGGTGATCGCCTCGAAGCACTGGCGGATCGCAGCCTGCGAAGTCATCTGCGCGACATGCACGCCCATATGCGCCACTTCCAGCATGTCTGCCGAACCGAAGGCGTACCAGGGGTCCATCACGCAGTCGTGGCCGAAGGCGACATCGACACCGGCGGCGAGCAGTTCGGGCACGCGCGTCATGCCGCGTCGCTTCGGATAGGTATCGTGACGGCCTTGCAAGGTGATGTTGATCAGCGGGTTCGCGATCGCCGCGACGCCGGCTTCGGCGATCAAGGGGAGCAATTTCGACACGTAGTAATTGTCCATCGAATGCATCGACGTCAGATGCGATCCGGCGACGCGTCCGTGCAGACCGAGGCGTTGGGATTCCATTGCCAGGGTTTCGATGTGACGCGAATTCGGATCATCGCTTTCGTCGCAATGCATGTCGACGCGCAGTCCGCGTTCGGCGGCGATTTCGCACAACCGCGTGACCGAGCGCGCGCCCTCGCTCATCGTGCGCTCGAAATGCGGGATGCCACCGACGACGTCGACGCCCAGATCCAGCGCGCGCAGCAAATTGCATTCGGCGCTTGCGGAACGATAGAAACCATCCTGCGGGAACGCCACAAGTTGCAGGTCGAGGTACGGCGCGACGCGTCGCCGCACTTCCAGCAAAGCTTCCACAGCGAGCAGGCGGTCGTCGCAAATATCGACATGCGATCGCACCGCGAGCAGGCCTTGCGACACCGCGAGATCGCAGTAGCGCAGGCCGCGTTCGACGATGGCATCCAGCGCCAACGTCGGCTTCAGTTCGCCCCACAGCGCGATGCCTTCGAGCAGGGTGCCGCTCAGGTTCATGCGTGGTTGGCCGAGCGTCAACGCCGAGTCGAGATGGAAATGCGCGTCGACGAAGGGCGGTGAGACCAGGCGACCGCGAACATCGCGCTCGTCGCTGGCCGAGGCTTGCAGTCCGGGTGCGACGGCAACGATGCGGCCGTCGCGGATGCCGATGTCGACATCGCTGCGACCATCAGGCAGATTGGCGTGACGCAGGATCAGGTCCATGTGCAGTTCCGATTCCGGTGGGGCGATGGTGAAATGACCGCGGGCGTTTGTCGGCGAGGTTCGGACTCACGCGCCGTATTGCGCGCGTCCTTCGCGCTGCCACCAATCCTGCAGACGCACCATGCCCTCGGTCAGGCTGATCTTCGGCATGTAGCCGAGATCGCGCTTGGCATTGCCGATGTTGAACCAGTGCGCGGTCGACAGTTGCTCGGCGAGGAAACTGGTCATTGGCGGCTCATCCTGCTTGCCGGTGATGCGATACACGGTTTCGAACACCTTGCCGGCGACTTTCGCGAGCAATGGCGACACGCGTTTCGTCACCGGCGGCTGGCCGCAGCAGCGCAGCAGGCGGTTGACCATCTCGTCGAGCGCGATGGGTTGATCCTGCGAAATGAAATAGGGTTTGCCGGCACAGATGGCGCCGGGCGCAACGCGATCGAGTGCATCGAGATGTGCCTGCGCGGCATTGTCGATGTAGATGGTGTCAATCTTCTTCGACGCGCCGATGAAACGCAGCTGCCCGGATTTCGCACGCGCCAGAATCCGTGGCAGCAAGTGGCGGTCGCCCGGCCCCCAGATCAGATGTGGACGCAAGGCGACGGTCGCGAGCTTCGCGCCGTTCGCGGCCAGCACCTTCTGTTCGGCCACCGCCTTGGTCGCCGGATAATATGCCGAGAAATGGCTGGCGTAGGGCAGGCTCTCGTTGCCGCCTTCGATGTCGTGGCCGGTGTGCACCACGCTCGGCGTCGAGGTGTAGACGAGCTTGCCGACGCCGTTCAATTCGCAAGCGCCGAGCACGGCCAGCGTGCCGCCGATATTGGTGCGGCTGAAGTCTTCGAAATCGCCCCAGATGCCGGCGAGTGCCGCAGTGTGGATGATCGCGTCACAGCCCTGGCTCGCGCCGAGCATGATGTCGAGCGACGACACGTCGCCTTGGATCTGCGTCACGTCGAGCGCGTCCAGACTGGCCGACCGGGTGCGCGCAATGCTCGATACCTCGTCGCCGCGGGCCTTGAGCAAACGACAGATGGCGCCGCCGAGAAAACCGGTGCCGCCAGTGACCAGTACGTTCATGTCAGCCCCAGATCCGCCTTGTCGGCACGCTTCGACGCCCATTTCGCGAGCGCGATTCGATCAATCTTCGAATTGTGGCGGATGTCGACCGGGAAGCCCGGGTGTCGCCAGAAATGGCGGATGACATTGGTCGCGTCGTTGCGCAAAGACAGATCACGCAGTTCGTTGCGGATGCGTTTCCAGGCGTCTTTCGACACCGCCTCAAGCAGTTCGACGCAGACGCCGGGCACGGCCTTGCCGTTCACCTTGACGCCGACCAAGGCAGTGCGACGCACACGCGGATGCACGTTAAGCACGCCTTCGACGATTTCCGGGAAGAACACGCCATTACCGGTTTCCACGCGATGCGCCTTGCGCCCGACATACCAGAGGCGGCCTTGCGGATCGAAATAACCGAGATCGCCCATGCGATGCCAGATGCGGCCTTCATGGCGAATCTTCGCCAGCGCGGTGGCCGAAGCGCGCGCGAAATAGGCTTCGGTGGTGGTCGGTCCGAGCACCACGATTTCACCGATGCTGCCGGCCGCGACTTCGTGTTTCCGGTCGAAGGCTTCGATCACCTCGTCGGTGACCCGCACCAGTCGCACCTGATTCGCCGGCAGTGGCTTGCCGACACAAATGCCTTCGCCGCGATTGGTGCGTTCGGCCAGCACAAGGATGTCGCGGCCTTCGATCGCGCACACGGGCAGGCATTCGGTCGCCCCATACGGCGCAAAAATGTTCGCGTCCTCGGGCAGCATGCTGCGCAGCCGCTGAACGGTCCTCGGCGGCACCGGTGCGCCGGCCGAGATCACGCGTTTCACCGTGGTCAGGCGCTTGCCGGTGCTGGCGCCGTAGTTGGCCAGCACCTCCACTAGCGCGGGCGAACCGAACAGGGTGGTGACGCCGTACTTCTCGATGGTGTGGATGAGCTTCACCGGATCGACACTGCCCGGGCGCGTCGGGTCCATGTCCGGGATGACGCTGGTCATGCCGAGTGCGGGATCGAACAGCGCAAACGGTGGGAATGTCGGTAAATCGATCTCGCCAGGCTGGATGCGGAAAGCGGCACGGATGGCGATGATCTGCGACAGGAAATGCCGGTGCTGGTATTCGACGCCCTTGGGAATGCCGGTCGCACCGCTCGTAAACAGGATGGCTGCGAGCTGATCCGGCGCCATCGCGGCGGGCGGCACCGGGCCGTGCTTGTCACCGAGCGCACGCACCTGATCGTAAAGCGCGCCGCCCCAGAACCAGCGACTACCGTTCACGGTCACGCGATGCTTGATGCTGTCGCGCCCCCAGCCAAGCAGCACGCGGCCGGCATGCGCTTCCGGCACACCAATGAATGCCTGTGGCTGGGCCTCGTCGAGGCACTGCTTGAGCGCGCGCTTGTCGATGCCGGGATCGATCAACACCGGCACGGCGCCAGCGCGGAACAGCGCGAACATCAGCACGAACAACTCGATGCTGGGTCGTACCATCAGCGCGGTACGCACACCCGGGCCGATGCCGTAGGCAATCAGCCCTGAAGCCATGATGCCGACTTCGCGTTCAAGTTCGTGATAGGTCAGCGTACGGTAAATCGTCGCACCGACGGCGTCGCGTCCAGCTGGGCAATGAATCGCGGCCCGCTCCGGCTGGCGCGAGGCCATGAAGCTCAGGCTGGCGGCGATATTGCCGGTGGAGGAAGCGACGTTTCCGGTCATGCGTGGGCCGATCTCTGCGCGCTGGTGGTGGCGGTGCGATCGAGGAAGGCGCGCACGCTCGGCACGATGCGTTCGTGGGCGTCTTCCAGAACGTAGTGGCCCGCGTCTTCGTAGACGTTGACCTCCGACTGAGGGAGTTTCGCACGCCAAGTGGTGAGAAAGGCGTCATCGAACACGAAGTCGTGTCGGCCCCAATGGATCTGTGCCGGCAACGCCGCGAACTGCTGGAGTTGGTTGCCGGTGGCTTCGATCAAGGCATAGCCCGGATCTTGCGGCGTGAGCGGAATATCCTGAACGAAGCGCAGGGTGCTGATGCGATGCGCCGGTGTGTCGTAGGGCGACAACAACGCCGCACGCGTCGGCGCGTCGAGCTTGCGCTTCACGCCGAAATACGCTGCGCCTCGGGCGAAGGCGTTGAAGCGCGTGATCAGCCAGGCGCCAAATGCCGAATCACGACCGAGTTTCAAGGTGAACGGCAGGCGCATCTGTTTCGGATTCACGAACGCGCCGGTATTCAGGATCACCAGTCGTGCGATGCGTTCGGGATGCCGACATGCATAGGCCATGCCGATCATGCCGCCCCAGTCGTGCAGCACCAGCGTATGGCCGGTTGCCGGCAGACCACGTTCGTCGATCAGATTTTGCATCAAGCGCTCAAGGTCATCGACGCGGCTGGCGAGGCGATAGCGGTAGTGCGCATCGTCGGGCTTGTCCGAGAAGCCCATGCCAACATGGTCCGGCACGATGCAGCGATAACCGTCGCGCAAGCCGCTCACCAGGCGCCGGTAGTAGTAGCTCCAAGAAGGATTGCCATGCAGCATGATTACCGGCGCGCCCTGGCCTTCGTCGAGATAGTGCTGGCGAATCTGGTTCGGTTGCGCGAAGAACTGCGAAGCGAACGGGTAATCGTGCAAGGCCAAGGTCAGCATCCATCCAGGCGGAGGTGGATTCTACGCAATGCGGCGTGTTTTCGAAGCCTTGACTACTCGATCGCCGCGGGGTTAGGGCTCAGGCTTCGCGGCCAGACTGCGCCAGCGAGGGCGATGCGCAACAGGTGACTGCCGATCGCCAGAAACGCAAGCGGCAACACGATCGCCTGCAGCAGGAAAATGACCGCGAGCATGACCAGCGGTTCGGCGGCGTTCTCGACCACGCCCTTGATGCGCATCACGCGTTCACGCACGTCGAGCGCGCTGCGTGCCGACTCCCACCAGCGCGAGAGTTGCTCAGCCACACCTTCCGCCTGCGGTTCCGGGGTCGGGATCGCGGCCTGCTCGGCAGCATCGGTGCTGATCTGCAACGCGGCGCGTGCGGCTTCGAACTCGGGCGTGAGCAAGCTGCGATCGACGAGTGCGGTCGCGAGTGCGAAGCCTGGCACCAGAAAGCGCAGGCCGATCGTCAGCACCAGCGCACGCGCGCAATTCGCCTGGATGCGCGGGCTTGGTCGCCACCAGCGTAATGACAGCCATACGAAAACCGCTGCGGTGAGCAACACGTTCAACAGCAGACTCGACGACAGGTGCAGCGCGAATTTCTGGATGCCGAGCGCGGTCAATGCAGCGAAGGCCAGAGTCGAGAATTGCTCAAGCAAGTCGTTCAGCGGATCGAGTAATTCGCCTGGACTCACGGTGACGCCAAGCCCCGCCGGCGACACCGACACGTCGGCGTCCTGCAACAGCGAGATGGCGCCATTCAGCGATCTGGCAATCGCAAAAGTCGCGAAACTACGTTTGAAAGCGGCGTCCAGTTCGCCCGCCGCAGTGCGGTCGAGCCATCCCGACCAAGCCACGGCGACTAGCAGTACCGCGACCAGCGCGAGAATACGGGCGCGCATCATCGCGGCGCCTTGGCGCTGCGCAGGCAATCGCCGATTCGGTTGAGCAGGCATGGTGCCAGTGGCATTGCGATCTCCGTCCGTGCTGGGCCGATCCTTCTCTTTTCGGCCGATGCATGCAAGCGCCGCGCGTGTTGGGCGGCGTTGAGGACAGGCGTTGGTTACAATCGCAGCGCATCTTGGCGGAGCGTTTCATGCAAAAACTTGACGGCGCCGGTGGCACGCCGGGCGGCATTCCGATGTTTTTGATCGGTTTCATCATGGCCGTGGCCGGCGGCTACTTGTTGACCAGTCAGGTCACCGTGACGAGCGGGGTGTGGGCGCTGTGGGGCTACAACAGTTTCGGCCTGTCGCTGTTGCCGTTCATTATCGGCGTGCTGATGCTGTTCTTCGATGGCCGTTCGAAGATCGGCTGGCTGCTGCTGGTCGCAGGCGTCGTGATCATTCTGGCCGGCATCATCGCCAACCTGCGCATCTACTTCGAACCGACGAGTCTGTTCAACACCCTGACCATGCTCGTGCTGCTGGCCGGTGGCATCGGCTTGCTGGCGCGTTCGCTGAAGTCGGTGTGATATCGCGACAAATGGTTTCGGCGTAGCATTCAGGCCTGCTTCCATCGTCCACGTGAACCATGGCGAACGCCCGCACCCGATTCGACAACATCCTCGATTACATGGTGCGCCGGCACGAGGCGGTCAACGGGCTTTTGTATGGCAAACAGGCTGCTCTGCTGCATGGCGAAGCCTTCATGGCCTACCACTTCGACGGCGTCGCCTTTCGCCTGCAAGGTCGCGCGCGCCTGAAGGCGACCACGTTGCCCGGCGCGAAATACTGGGACCCGAAGGGTGCCGACGTTCCCAGCATGAGCTGGATCAGTGTCCCGACCGTGCACTTCCTGCGCTGGGACGGTTTCGCGATCGACGCCCTGCATCAGCTGAAAGACGGCGTCGGCAAACGTCCAGTCGCAGCACCTGTCGTTGGTCCGCCACAAGCCCCGCCCGCGTCCACGCGTTGGGCCGAAAACATCCAGGGCCTGCTCGCCAAGATCCAGGCCTTGAGTCTGACACCGCAAGCACCAAGGCCAGAGCGTCCGCGCAGTCGCTTCGAGTAAGAACACGGACGACGGTTTAGCGTGGCTAGCCGATCCACCCTGCCAGCACAAACAGCGCCAATACCGCGAGCCAGACTACGAGAATGCGCCAGATCAACGATTGCGACTGGTGCATCGGGATCAGCGTGGTGTTCGCGGCTTCGTCTTCGAAGTCTTCGTCTTCGGCATCGACACTGGC
>JAYUXS010000418.1:0-3122 GCA_043752845.1 Lysobacterales bacterium
GATCGGCCAGTCAGAAAACGTGCTGGTCGCAAGATTGCTGGCGGCGGCGACGTGATCGTGCGTGCTCTTGCGCATATCAACCCAATTTTCCGCGTGCGAATTCAACTCCACCCGCGAGCGCCGGAATCAGCGCCGGGCCGTCGTCGCCGCCGCCTTGGGCCATGTCCGGACGACCGCCGCCACGGCCATTGATCTGGGTGGCGACGTGGGTGATCAGTTCGCCCGCCTTGAGCTTGCCGAGGCCAGTGCCGGACACCGCTGCGACCAGCGATACCTTGCCCTCGTTGGCGGTCGCGAGCACGATCGCGCAGTCTCCAAGCTTGTTGCGCAGCATGTCGACGCCGTCGCGCAAGGTTTTCGCGTCGAGTCCTTCGACGCGGCCGGCAACGATTCGGATGCCGCCGATCGTCGGCGCGGCATCGGCGAGTTCGTTCAGCGTGACATTCGCGGCCTTGGCCTTCAGCGATTCCAGTTCGCGTTCGAGTTTTTTCTGGCGATCGAACAGCACTTGCAGCTTGACCACGACCTCGTCTTCATTCGCCGACAACAGCGCACCGACCGCTTCCAGACGCGCCTCGCGACTGTCGATCAGCGCAATCGCGCCGGCGCCAGTCACGGCTTCGATGCGCCTGACGCCAGCAGCAACTCCGCCTTCGCCGGTGATCTTCATCAAACCGATGTCGCCGGTGCGACCGACATGGGTGCCGCCGCACAGTTCGGTCGAGAACTCACCCATCTTCAGCACACGCACGCGCTCGCCGTATTTCTCGCCGAACAGCGCCATGGCACCGAAATCGAGCGCTTCCTGCATGTTCATCTGATGCACTTCAGCTTCGGCATTGTGCCGTACTTCGGCATTGACCATGGACTCGACGGTCTTCAGTTCACTGTCGCTGACCGGCTGGAAATGCGAGAAATCGAAGCGCAGGCGATCCGGCGCGACCAGCGAACCTTTCTGCTGCACATGTTCGCCAAGCACCTTGCGCAGTGCCGCATGCAGCAGATGCGTCGCGGAATGGTTCAGCACTGTCGCGCGGCGGCGCTCGCCGTCCACTTCGGCAACGACGTGGTCCGCAAGCTTCAGACTGCCGCTGCTCAAGGCACCGACATGGCCGTGATAAACCCCGGCGAGCTTGATCGTGTCCTCGACGACGAATTCGGCATTGCCGAGACGCAATACCCCGGTATCACCGACCTGCCCGCCCGATTCCGCATAGAACGGCGTGCGATCGAGGATCACCACGGCGTGCTCGCCACTGGCGATCGACTCACGCGTCTGATTTGCGACCAGCAGGCGTTCGATCTTCAAGTCCCTTGCGAACGAGTCGTGGTAACCGAGGAATTCTGTTGCTGTCAGCCCGGCCGACTGCTCGGCGGTGATCGCGAAACCCTGGTCGAACTTGCTCGCCGCACGCGCACGATCACGCTGCGCTTCCATCGCTGCTTCGAAACCGGCGGTGTCGACGCTCAGGCCGCGCTCGCGAGCGACGTCCGCCGTCAGGTCGAGCGGGAAGCCATAGGTGTCGTACAGCTTGAATGCGTCCGCGCCGGCGATCGTCTTCGCGCCGTTGGCGGTGATCTCGTCGAATACCTTCATGCCGTGATCAAGCGTTTCGGCAAAGCGTTCTTCCTCGTTCTTCAGCACGCGCTCGACCTGCGCCTGTTTCTGAGCCAGTTCCGGATAGGCGCCGCCCATTTCGGCGACCAGAGTCGTGACGAGCTTGTGGAAGAACAAGGCCTTGCAGCCAAGCTTGTGACCGTGGCGCAAGCCGCGGCGGATGATGCGGCGGAGCACATAACCACGACCTTCGTTCGAGGGCAGCACACCGTCGACGATCATGAAACTGGTGGCGCGAATGTGGTCGGCAATCACGCGCAGCGACGGGCTCGCCAGATCGGTGACGCCCGTGGCCTTGGCTGCCGCCTCAACCAGATGCCTCATCAGGTCGATGTCGTAATTGCTGTTGACGTGTTGCAGCACCGCGGTCAGACGCTCCAGGCCCATGCCGGTGTCGACACAGGGTTTCGGCAGCGGCGTCAGGGTGCCGTCGGCGGCGCGCTCGAATTGCATGAACACCAGGTTCCAGATCTCGATGTAGCGATCGCCATCCTGTTCCTCGGAACCGGGCGGGCCGCCGGCGACCGAGGGACCGTGGTCGAAGAAGATCTCGCTGCAGGGTCCGCACGGACCGGTATCGGCCATCTGCCAGAAGTTGTCGGAGGCGAACGGCGCGCCCTTGTTGTCGCCGATGCGCACGATGCGTTCGGCCGGCACGCAGATCTCTTCATTCCAGATCGAATAGGCCTCGTCATCGGTGTGATAGACGGTGACCCACAGCTTGTCGGCCGGCAGTGCGTAGCTCTGCGTCAGCAATTCCCAGGCGAAGCGGATTGCATCGCGCTTGAAGTAGTCGCCGAAACTGAAGTTGCCGAGCATCTCGAAGAACGTGTGATGGCGCGCGGTGTAACCGACATTTTCCAGATCGTTGTGCTTGCCACCTGCGCGCACGCAGCGCTGGGCACTGACGGCGCGCGTGTAGCTGCGTTTCTCGGCGCCGAGGAACATGTCCTTGAACTGCACCATGCCGGAGTTGGTGAACAGAAGCGTCGGATCATTGCCCGGCACAAGCGGACTGGACGGCACATGCTCGTGACCTTTCGACTGGAAATAGCGGACGAACTCGGAGCGGATCTCGGCACTGGTTTTCATGGGTATTCCGGGGCGAATGCGAAAGACCGCGGAGTCTAGCGGAGGTCGGGTAGTATCGAGCCATGTCGCGAGCGCTGCTGCTGAGCTTGTTTCTGGGGCTGCTGTCCGGGTACCTGCATGCCGCGGAGAGCTCGGCTGTGAGCACCGAGCCTGCCGCCATCGCGCAACTGCGCAACGATCGCAGCCGGTCGGCCGAAACCTTGCTGGCGCGCGTCGATACCTGGGGAAAGTCCGCACCGGACGAGATTTCCCAAGCCTGGGCAAAGCTCGCCATGGGCGAATTCTGTGACGAACTCGAGCGGCCCGCGGAAGCTTATGAACTGTTGAATGCAGTGGCCGTCGTGGCCATGCGCGAAGGGGTCGACGACCTCTCGATTGCTGCGCATAGCCGACTGGCATCGATGTATGCCAA